>JAPULP010000247.1 GCA_027294815.1 Gemmatimonadota bacterium
GCGGAAGGACGGTAAGGCGGTAGGGCGGCAGGAAGCGGGGGTACCACTCCCCACTCCCTGCTTCCCACTTCCCACTTCCTACTTCCTACTTCCCACACCCGTCCCACACCCCTCGGCGGAAGGACGGTAAGGCGGAAGGACGATAAGGGGTTAGGCGGCTGGAAGCGGTGATGGGGGTCCCAATCCCCGTTCCCCACTCCCCACTCCCCACTCCCCACTCCCCCAACTATCTTCCGCCCCAACAATGCCTAAGACCTCGCGATTCCTCGCCTGGCTGCGCGCCGTTGGTGCGGTCATGAGCGAACGCGGCCAAGCGTTTACCAGGAAAATCCACGCCCTCGGCATCGATGAGAGCACCTTGCTCATCGGGTTCGCTGTGGCTATCGGCGCGGCAGTAGGGCTGGCGGTGATCGTCTTCTACAAGCTCATCGACTTGACCCAGTATCTGGCCCTGTCGGCGGCGGGGGGACTGCGGGGCATCGGTAGCCTGTCCATCGTCGTTGTGGTGGTCGTCGGTCTTTCACTCACGAGACTGCTGGTCAAGTACGGAGCTAACGATTCCGACGGTGAGAACATTCCAGACGTGACCCGGGCCGTGGTGAAGCGGGGTGGGATCATTCACCCCTTTCCTGTGGCCATAAAGACGGCGGGGGCGGCAATGGCGATCGGGGTGGGCGGCAGCGTCGGTGCCGAGGGTCCGGTGGCCGTCGCGGGCGCCGCGCTCGGCTCGCAGATCGGCCGTTTCTTCCGCTCGAGTCCGGTGCGTTTGAGAGTGCTCGTGGCATGCGGCTCCGCGGCCGGCATTTCCGCGGCCTTCAACGCGCCGATTGCCGGTGTATTCTTCTCACTCGAGAAAGTGCTCGGCACGTTCGGGGTGAGCGCCTTTCCGCCGATTCTCGTGGCGAGCGTCATCGCCGCCGTGATCTCCCGGGCCTGGTTAGGAAGCGCGCCGGTCGTAGAGATCCCCGAGCAATATGGAATCGGGTCGGCCGGTGAGCTGGTTCTCTACGCCGCCCTGGGCATCGTCACGGGTCTCGTGGCGGTATTCTATACCCGCGGCATGTACGCCGCACACGACCTGCTGGACCGGTTCAAGTCCACGTGGGCGAGATTGATCGTCGCCGGTCTGGTGGTGGCAAGCCTCAACATCGTCTTCCGGGCGGACTTGTGGGGCCAAGGGCATGCGACGGTCAATATCGGGATCATTGGCGCGCGTGAAGCGTACTTCTTGATAGCCCTCGCGTTTGCCAAGCTGATCGCCACTTCCATGACGGTTGCCGCGACGCGCGTCGGGGGCGTGTTCACTCCCGCTCTATTCATCGGAGCGACGCTGGGCGGTGGGCTTGCCACCGCGGCGTCGGGACTGCTGCCGGGGTTCACCATCGTTCCGGAAGCGTTCGCCCTGGTGGGGATGGCCGGGCTCGTGGCAGGAGCGACGCACGCTCCGTTGACGGCGATCATGATCGTCTTCGAGATGACCAACGATTACGATCTGATTCTGCCCTTGATGTTGACGGGAGCCATTGCATACATCACCGCACGCAGGATTCACCCCCACTCGATCTACTCCGAATGGCTGGTTCGCAAGGGAGAAAAGATCGCGTTCGGTCGGGACACGGCGCTACTCGAGCGGCTGGACGTTCGTTCCTGCTACAACCCCGATCCGCACGTGATTGGCGAAACGGCCACGGTGCCCCAGATACTCAAGGCAATCGGCGCCAGCACACAGACCGAGTTTCCCGTTGTCGACGGGGAGCTTCACTTCCTGGGGATGCTGACGTACGGCGATCTCCGCACCGTCATCGCCGAGTCGGACTCACTTGGCGAAGTGGTCCTCGCCGGAGACTTGGCAAGCTCTGAGTACGAGAGCGTGTCCCTCGACGATGATCTACGCACTGCGCTCCAACGCCTCGGCGTGCGCGGCAGTCACCACATTCCCGTGATGGCCGAGAAGGACAGCCAGAAACTGGTCGGGTTGATCAGCCGTCAAGAGATCTTTGCCGCCTACGATCGCGCCCTCCTCATCGAAACCGGAGGATCGCTGTAGTTGGTCAAACTCTCCAGTGCCTTTAGATTGCTGCGGCTCATGATAAGGATATTTCGTCGCTCGTGGATCACACGAGCCGGAAAGCTAGCGGCGTACATCGCCCTCGCGTTATCGTCCGCTGGTTCAGCCCGCGCGCAGTACCTCGACGCACGACTGATCCCGCGCGGCGCGCTACGCATCGATTTTTCGCCTCACTACACCAATTACAACCTCCGCTTCTCGTTCGGGACGCCCGGCATTGCAGACGGAACCGCCGAGCCGCTGGGAACAGACCTCACCGTCGATACCGCCGGCAGCAACATCTTTCCGACGTTTTCCGGCGCCGAAAACGCAATACGGTCGCTCACCGGTGACGCGGCGTATCGCCTCCACGTAGGTAAGTTCTCGACGATCAGAGACGCCGATGTCCGGCACTTTCCCTTCGGGTTTGCGTTGGGCGTTTCGCGACGCTTGACGGTACGCCTCAACATCCCAATAGTCACCACCCGCTCGCAGGTGACGTTCACGAGTGACACCACGGATGCCAACGTCGGCTGGAATCTGGCAAACGAGAATTACGGCTCCGCAACGGACGCGGTGGATGCAGCCGCCCTGATCAACCAGCTTTCGGCGGCTATATCCGAGATCGAGACAATGATCGCCGCCGGCAATTTCGGCTGCCCGTCGGGGCCGGGGTGCGATCAGGCCCGCAGCATCGTCACACGAGCCATGACACTTCTCGGCAACCTGTTTGCCCTCACGGGTCTGGGTGCCGGTGGGGAGGCGGTGGCCTTCGCCCCGCTGGCAACGTCAGCCGCTGGTGCCGCAGTGCTGGCGGAAATCGCTGCGGTCGCGTTGGAACTGCAAGCCCTGGGGGCCTCACCGGTAACCGCAACCCTTCCATTGCCGACGGGCAGGCTGAGTGCAGACGACATCAACAACTTCTTGCTCGGCGGTCCAGACTTCACGGCTCTACCCATCGGCTTCAACCGCCAGACCAGGTTCGGCGATATTGAAATCGGCGCGCGGTTCGGCCTGCTGATGAACGCGACGACGCGGGCCGTGCTGACCACCACGGTACGGCTACCCACCGGCCGGCCATCGTCGGCTGACAACTTCGTGGACATCGGAACGGGAGACGGCCAGACGGATGTAGAGTTGGGCATCGAGGCGGTGTTCGAGCCTGGGAATTCCATCGGGGTGTCGTTCGGAGCCTCGTACACGCTGCAACTGGCACACACTCTCAATCGCCGGGTGACTACGCCCAACGCACCACTCGTTCCCGTCAGCCACCGGTTTCTGGTGAAGCGCGACTTGGGAAACGTGATACGGTTCTCCGCATACCCCACCATCAGACTCAGCAACATCTTTCGGGTGTTCGGCTCAGTGCACTACTTCCGGAAGGGACGGGACAGCTTCAGTTATCCCGGCTCGTCTCCTGCCGGTGCCCCAGATATTGCTCTGCTGGAAGTAGAAACCGAAATGCGCGCACTGAGCTACGGAGGAGGAATCGCGTACCGGTCGGATCAAACGTCGAGGGGACAAACGCTTCCCATCGAAGCGGGCCTCAATTACCGTGCTGCGTTTTCCGGCTCGGGGGGACTGACCCCAAAGACCAACAGCATGCAGTTGTACCTGCGGCTGTTCTTTCAGGCGTTTGGGCCGTAGGGCCCCCCGCTCTCTGCTCCCTGCTCCCTGCTCCCTGCAGCCGCTCCCTGCTCCCTGCTCCCTGCTCCCCGCAGTAGT
>JAPULP010000248.1 GCA_027294815.1 Gemmatimonadota bacterium
GAGCACTGAGGGGGTGCATGAACAGGGCAATAGCTTTCGGGCGAAGGAAACAGTTCGCGCGCGGCGTATACGGCGTGTCGGCATTTACTTCACGCACACACCCCCCAGTTCGCCAGCAGCGTCAGCAGGTCGACGGTGCCGTCGGTGCCGTCGGAGTCGATGTACGGCGGGCAGGGCGTCGCGCACCTACGGGAAGCAAGTGCCGCATGGGTTGCCGCCGGCGACTGAGCACCACTCGGCGAGCAACGCTCCGAGGTCGAACGCATCCACGCAACCATCGGGGGCGTTGCCCGCACCGGAGATGTCCACCAGGGCGAAGTTCGGGGAGATGCAGCCCTCACAGGGCGGGTCTACATCACCGGGCGGGTCTGGGTCGCCCGCAGAGGAGCACCACGCACCCAGCAGCGCCCCGAGGTCAAACGCATCAACGCATCCGTCGGGGAAGCCAGGGCCGAACGGACCGGAGAAGTCGGCGGGGGAGGCAGGGATGTTGATGGTGTCGCCTATCGTGATGATCCGGGCCAGCTCGCCGCTCCCGCCGCGCGATACACCGGTTGCGAAGATCGTACCTGCCTGCACAGCGCCGCTCTCAACATAGGAGCGGATGACATCGTTGAAGGAATCCAACGCGATCGCGAAGTCGTAGGTGCTGTTGTAGGTCCCAGCGGTGTTTCCGGCTACGAACGGATGGCCGATGAAGGCATACGGCGCGAACTGGAGCGTGACGGGATCTACGGTGAACATCCGCAGACCATCGGCGTTGCTGTTCGTGTCGATCTTGATGAAGAGCGTCCCGTTGGGGCCGGCGCTCAGGCCCATCGGCTCGTCGGCCGTCGGCGGGAACGCATCGAACGTCACGGTTACCATCGGCGCGGCAAGCTGTGTGCCGTCGTTGCTGAGCTGCACCTTGGTGACTTCGGTCGCCGCCCCGAAGTGAACGAGGAAGAGACTGTTCGTCCCCTCGTCATAGATGAGATTCTCACGGTTCGTGGCGCCGTAGGTGAAGAAGAACGGCGTGACGCCATCAGTATCCAGGAGATCGTGCCCGGCGTTGCTCGAATCGACGTAGCCGAAGTAGCCGAGGCCGTTGGTGACCATGTAGATGCGTCCATCGCCCGTCGGCGCCCAGGTCGCCAGCGTGAAGGCGTGCGTCCACGGATTGGCCAGCGTCGTCACGGTCCCGGCTGCATCAACGAGACGGAAGAGGTCGCTGTTCGTGTCCGGCATGGTGACGATGCGATCGCGCCACGGGTCGTACGTGAGCTGGGCGTTGAGCGGCAGGTCGTCGACTTCCCAGATCACCTGCGTGACACCAGTGATCGGGTCGATCCGCGCCAGGGCGGCACCGAGGACCGGCCAGGCGTGGGTCATGATGTAGAAGTCGCCCTTGGTGAAGTCGGTGCGCGCCGAGGCGGACGTGACCGAGGCTGCGGCCATGATGCTCGTGATGGCGAGGATGGTGTGATGTGTGCGCATGGGTCGTCTCCAGGCGCTGTGGGGTTGCCACCCACAGCAGATACGAGAAGCGGCCGGCCACCGCGGAAGACCTCCCGGATACAGTTCTCATGCCGCCGGCCCCCGATTGCATTCAGGGTCGCGGACGGGGGCACTCGACGCTCCAGACGTGAATGCCGATATTCCCCATTTGACCCTCGCCCGACTCCGCCGCCGAGCTTTCCGAGCCCGAGTGTAACGCCGCCGCCGGAAACACAAGTTCCAGTTGCTTGCTTCTGACGGGATTCGACGGTGACAGGCCGGCCCAGCAAAGGTCTCCCGTCCCCTTTTCCGCCCCTCGGGCCGCCGGGTGCCCACGAAAAAGATTCCCGTCCCCTTTTCCGCCCCCGGATCGTGCCGCGGTCCTGTTAGAGCAGAATGACCGTCACACCCGGGTTGAGCTCAAGACTATTCTCCGCGTTTGGAGTCAAAGTGACGCCTGAGGCTGTCGAGGTCCAGGGGAGTCTGCTCCGACCTGCACTCATCTGACAACTCTAGCTCTTCCAATCGCTCGCCCACTTCAGGTTCGGCTTCGACCGAAACAGGCGCTCCCGGCGTACGCTCGAAGGCCGCGATGATGTCACCCTTACTGTTTCTCAATATCTGCATTTTCATGTCAAGTTTCTCCTAGTTGCTTAGGGTTCACCTGTCAGGTTTGATTCGGGAGTCCGCTGTCAGTTCATCCTTTCGGCATAAAAGCGGAACGCCATGGCGCTGGCACCGACCACACTCAGCGAAACCCTGTATCTGTTGGAACTTCTCCGTACCCTGATGTTGTTGATTCTCAGCTCTGAATTTCCCGACGTTGGTCCCACGACAACAGCGTCATGGGTCGAGAGCGCTGATCCGGTGATCGTCCAGGTCGTCGTCGTGTTGCCATTTTGAGTCACTTGGTTCGTAGTCCATGCCATACCACTAATTCCTTTCTCGATGATGATAGACGCAAAGGGGACATGCTCACGTATCTCCGGTGGGCCGAATTTGCTGGCCACCGACACTCATCACGGCGAGAGACAACCCCATAGATAGAAGCGGACGCCGCAGCGTTGATGTGAGCGGAAAATCAAGAATGTGCAGTGAAACCTTCACCGCGAAGGCGGCGGATCCGCACGAGATTGAACCGGCACAGCCACCAAGCGAGACAACGACAACCGCCAACACACTCATCGACCGACTTTTCCCATTTGACCAACGCCTGGCTCCACCGCCGAGCTTTCCGAGCACGAGTATCACGCCCCCCCCGGAAACCCAAGTTCCAGTCGCTTGCTTCTGACCGGAATCGACGGTGACAGGCCGAGTCCGCTCCAGCGAGTTGTTGGGCGCACTAATCCTTATCCGGTGCAATCGGGAGTACTCGAGAGAGTATGTCTTGGGCAAATCGCTCACTGAAACCGCTAAGAAATGAGCTGATGAAGTAGATCGAATCTTCGTTCGCGCTTGTAGGAGAGCCGATCTCTATATCATATCGAGTACTTTCAAGTCCAATGTTAAATACACGACCAATGCGAAGAACGGCGTGACCGCCGACGTGAAGCAGCATGCTCTGCGGCGGCTCAGCTCAGGGTCACGGCCGACCAGCGGAAGGTCACGGTGCGAGTGGACCCTTTCTGTTGGGCTACAATTCGGAACCTCCCGTTATACGGATCGCGGTTGACCTGGGCAGAAAGGTGCTGTACGCCGGTCGTGATATCAGGCGTCTCTTCTCTCGACCAGGCGTCGATGGGAGCACCGCCGATGGAAGACTGAAGGCCGACCTCAACTCTCGCGGGAACCGGTCCCAGTCCGTGGTAGATGTAGCCTGACCAGGTGATCTTGTTGGCCACAAGTCGCATGCGGACCGTGCCAGTCCTGGAGGTCGGACACTTGCAGCACAGCCGCGCATCGAGGCAGGCGCGGTTGCTGCTCGCCAGTGCGAAGTACCTTTCCAGTTGTTGCCGCAGGAGTTCGACCTTGCTCACGAAAGTCGGATCAAGCGTGCTCGCGTCGCGGGTCACGACGACGAACGCAGCGCGGAATTGCTTCTGAGAATCGTCGGCTTCAGGATCACGTCTCCCTTCCGCCCACACGACGTTCCGCGTCATGAGATTGCGGGCCGTTCCCCGGACCAGCTGGCGTCCTCCAGGTAACGGGGGGCCCACTTCGGTGTAGTTCCGGATCAGGACGAACCTACCCACCTCGCTCGGATTCATCATACCCATGATATAGAGGTCGAGGTTGCAGTAACGGAACTCGAAGCCACCGATGGGTTCCCGAAGCCACGTTGTGGTTGTTTGACGGATGTGCCGCTCCTCGTCATAGTCCATTGGAGAGTCACCGTCATCGAACTGCCTTGCCCAGTGAGCGCCGCCTGAAAGCGTCAGATCGCTGAGTCGTGGTCC
>JAPULP010000249.1 GCA_027294815.1 Gemmatimonadota bacterium
CGTGCTACGTGCCCTCGAGATCGAGGCCGATGTGATCATTAAGGCGACGAATGTCGACGGGATCTATTCGTCGGATCCCAAGAAGGATCCGGACGCTGAGTTCATCCCGGAACTCGGATATCAAGACGCGATCATCCGAGATCTGGAAGTGATGGATGCCAACGCATTCGGACTTTGCAAGAAGAACAACCTTCCCATCATCGTGATGAACGTCAACCAACAGGGCGCAATCGCCCGGGTGATCGAGGGCGAGCGCGTAGGGACACTTGTGCGATGAGTGCGTTGTCCGAAGTGACGAAAGAGGCCAAGACCTCCATGAAGAAGGGGGTCGAGAATACCAAGCGCGAACTCGCGACGATTCGCAGTGGACAGGCGACCCCTAGTCTGCTCGACACCATTCGTGTCGACGCGTACGGCCAATCTATGCCGCTGAATCAAGTCGGTTCGGTGGCGGCGCCGGAACCGCGTTTGCTCACGGTGCAACCGTGGGATAAAGGACTGATCGACGCTATCGAAAAAGGCATTCAGTCCTCAGAGCTTGGACTGAATCCCTCGAACGACTGCACGATCATTCGCATCCCGCTGCCGCAGTTGACCGAGGAGCGGCGGAAAGAGTTGGTCAAGGTCGTACGGAAGCTGGCCGAAGAGGGGAAGATCGCCGTGCGGCACGGACGAACCGAAGCCATCTCTCGAGCCAAGCAAGTGGAGCACGTTTCGCAAGACGACGAGCGCCACACCGAAAAGGAGATCCAAAAACTCCACGACGATGCAGTCGAGCTGCTCGACAACCTCGTAAAGGCCAAAGTGGTGGAGATCATGGAGGTGTGATCTGTCAGACGACCGCCTCGTACGCTTGAAGATGAATCGCGATGTGCCGCGGCACATCGCGATCATCATGGATGGCAACGGGCGGTGGGCCCGAAGCCGTTTGCTCCCTCGCACCTTCGGGCACCATCACGGCATGAAGGCCGTTGGCGAGGTCGTGGAGGGCTGCATCGAAGCGGGTGTGGACGTATTGACGCTATTTGCATTCTCAGAGGAGAACTGGTCACGTCCGGCCGACGAGGTCTCCTCGCTCATGAATCTCCTCGAAGAATACATCGCCAAGGAAACAAAAAAACTGCGGCGCAACGGCGTGAGAACTCGTATCCTCGGCGACCGGACGCGTTTGGATCGGCGGGCGCTCGCTGCAATCGAACGCGTGGAACGGGAAACAGCAGACGGCACGGAGCTACAACTCGGGCTCTGCGTCTCCTACTCGGCGCGAAAGGAGTTGACGCGAGCGGCTCGCATCATCGCCGAGGAGGTCGAGGCTGGGCGATTGGATCCGAGCGACATCGACGAAACGACGGTCGCAAGCCGGTTGTACACGGCACCATGGCCCGACCCGGACCTGCTCATTCGCACTTCGGGGGAGCAACGCATTTCAAATTTTCTGCTTTGGCAGCTGGCATATACCGAACTTTATGTGACACCCGTACTCTGGCCGGATTTCACCCGGCGAGAGCTGTTTGATGCGATTCTGGACTTTCAGGACCGGGAACGTCGATTCGGTAAAGTGAGTGTGTGATGGCGAGCTCATTGCCTCGCCGGATTGCCGTAGCCGCCGTCGCGATCCCGCTCGCGATCGGCATGGTGTACCTGGGCGGATGGGTGCTAGTAGCCGGACTGGTGTTCCTGGGCGCCGCAGGAACACGAGAATTCTTCGATCTCACAAGAAAGGCCGGCGTGCGTCCGTTCGTCATCCCCGGGTATGTCGCCGCGGTCCTCCTTCCGATATCTGCTTACCTGTTGACATCCCAGGCCGGGCCACGGCCGGTGTGGGTCTTGTTCGGGGGTGTGCTTTGGCTGATCGCGACCATGGTGTACGCGGTTGGCTCGGCCCGGGCAACCGACCAACCCGTGTTGGCGTTGGGTGCAACCATGTTCGGGCCGCTTTACGCGGCGGGACTGCTTGCCTTCCTCGTGGTGGTGCGTCACGGAGGTGAGGGACTGTCACCTCGGGTGGCCACGGTGTTGGTGTTCCTACCGCTGGTCACGACATGGCTGTGCGACACGTTTGCCATGACCGGCGGTTCCGTATTCGGCGGCCCGAAGCTCGCACCGTTCATCAGCCCGCACAAGACGTGGTCGGGCGCGGTGTCGGGCCTCGTAGGAGCCGGTGTTGTGGCGGTGTTGTACGGAGCGCTCGTCCTCAGTGCGGTAGGGATAACGCTGCGCGTGTGGCAGCTGTTGATCATCGGTTTGGTGGTGGGCGTTCTGGGACAGATCGGTGACCTCGCTGAGTCCCTACTCAAGCGTTCCGTGGGAGTCAAAGATTCCGGGACGTTCTTCCCTGGACACGGCGGTGTGTTGGACCGACTCGATTCGCTGTACTGGGTCATTCCCATGTCGGCGTTGTGCTTCTACGCTTTTGGGGTGTTGTGAGCACGGGGATCGCCGTTCTGGGTTGCACCGGTTCCATCGGAACGAGCACGCTCCGAGTCATCAACCGTCATCCGGATCGCTTCTCCGTCATTGCGATCACCGCGCGCGGGGCGGCCGACAAGTTGGAGCAGATCGGCAACGAAACAGGCGCTCGTTTTTGGGGCTTGGTGAACGGCGATGGCGAATGGACTTCTGCGACCGGTTCCGCCCCCCGTCGGGCGGGTGGAACCGATTGCTTGGTCGAAGCGGCAACGCAACCGGACGTGGACATCGTGGTGAATGCCGTGGTTGGCGCGGCGGGTCTCGAGGCGACACTCGCAGCTTTGAAGGCGGGGAAAAGAGTCGCGTTGGCAAACAAGGAAACACTTGTCATGGCCGGCGATCTCGTGCAAAGAGTTGCACGCGAGGGCGGGGGAGAGATCGTTCCCGTCGACTCGGAGCACAGTGCCGTGTTGCAGTGCATTGCGGACCACGAACCCGGTGACGTACAGCGGCTCATTCTCACGGCGTCCGGCGGTCCATTCCGCGACTGGGATGCAGAACGTCTTGCCAACGCGACCATCGATGAGGCCCTTGCGCATCCTACCTGGGATATGGGGCCCAAGATCACGATCGATAGCGCGACGCTGGCCAACAA
>JAPULP010000025.1 GCA_027294815.1 Gemmatimonadota bacterium
CGATTATCGCGGCGAAATCGTATTACTGAACTTGTGGGCAACTTGGTGCGGGCCGTGCCGATGGGAGATGCCCTCGATGGAGCGGCTCTATCGGGAGTTGGGTCCGGCCGGTCTCAAGATCGTCGCGGTGAGTGTGGACCAGGTGAGCGGCGAGGAAGTGCTGGATTTCGCCAACGAACTCGGACTCACTTTCGACGTGCTACACGACCGCAGCGGGCAGATAGAAATCGACTACCAGACCACAGGCCTTCCGGAAACGGTGATCTTGGATCGCGACGGCGTGATCGTGCACAAATCGATCGGGCCGGTCGAGTGGGATGATCCGGTGCAGCGAGAGCGGTTCCGGCGGCTACTGGGGATTGCTGAATCAGACGACAGTTCGACCGATGCGTCCGGCGACGCCACAGCGACCCAGGCAGGTGAATCGGGAGGCTGATGCAGTTCGATATCAAGTCCGCCGTCGCCGCCAATTGGCCAATCAAGATTACTGCACTTGCGCTGGCGGCGGTCCTATGGGCGGCTTTGTCGGCCGCACAAACCACCACTCAACTCGTTCCCATTCGACTCGACATTCAAGTTCCCGACGACCGGGTCGTGGCGCACGAATTGCCTCAGGTGCAGGCGCGGGTGGGCGGTCCGCCGCGAGAGTTGATCAAGCTTTACACCAACCCTCCGGTGCTCATCAAGGTAGTGCCGGACTCGGCCACTGGTTCATCGGTCGTTATCGAACTGTCGCCGGAAGACGTGATCCTGCCGCCCGACGCGGAGGTCACGCTGCAAGACATCATACCGCGGCAGCTGGTATTGAACCTCGATGCGGTACGCCGTCGATCCGTTCCGGTGTACCCGCGTGGCATCATCAGAGCCGCGTCAGGCTTCGTTCTCCTCGGGCGGGCGGGCGTGGTTCCTGAGAGCGTGGTCGTGCTCGGACCCGAAGCGCCGGTGAATAGGGTTGGCAGGCTGTACACGATCCCATTGGATCTCCCCGACGTGAGAAGCACGATACGCCGCAACGTCGACATCGACACGACGGGGCTCGGGGTCGTGACGCTCTCGCAACCGCAAGTTGAAATCGAAGTGCGCGTCGATCGGATCACGGACCGCATCATCGGAGGCGTTCCCGTGGTCATCGGCGGAGGCGTCTGGGGTAGCGTGCCTTCGACGGTCCGAGTCACCGTCCGCGGTCCGGCGGCGAGGCTCTCGACGCTCAATCGCGACAGTCTCCTCGTGACAGCCCCCGCAGCCACCACCGAAGGAGACATGCTCTTGCTCAGCGTGCGGCCCCCCACCGGTCTCACGGCCACCGTCGCCCCAGACTCCGTGCAAGCCCAACGCATCATCCAATGAGCGACGTCGTACTCGGCATCGAAACGTCGTGTGACGAAACGTCAGCCGCTGTCTTGATCGCTGACCGCGACAAAGCGGAGTTGGCAAGCCTGGTCATCCTTTCTCAGGACATCCACAAAGTTTTCGGTGGTGTCGTACCCGAATTGGCGAGCCGCGCGCACCTCCGCGCCATAGGGCCGGTGGTGGACCGCGCGTTGACAGAGGCCGGCGTTCCGTTGAGCGCCGTGGACTCGGTGGCGGTAACGGCGGGTCCCGGACTGGTCGGCGCACTGCTGGTTGGGGTGTGTTTCGCCAAGGGCTTGGCCGCGGCGGGAGACCTCCGTCTTATCGGGGTCCACCATCTCGAAGGACATTTGTTTGCCCCGACGCTGGATGACCCGGATCTCAAACCGCCGTTTGTCGCGCTGATCGTGTCCGGCGGGCACACGGTACTCCTCGATGTCCCCGCGTGGGGCCGGTACATCTTGCTGGGACAGACACGAGACGATGCCGCTGGCGAAGCGTTCGACAAAGTGGCCAAGCTCCTCGGACTCGGTTACCCTGGTGGACCGTTCATCGAAAAACTGGCGGCAGCCGGAACCGATCGTTTTGCGTTTCCGCGCCCGCTGAAAGATGACGGGTTTGATTTTTCGTTTAGCGGCCTGAAAACGGCGGTGCTCTATGCTGCCAAAGAACGTAAGGACCTGGAGGCCGATCGTGCGGACATGGCCGCTTCTTTCCAAGCAGCGGCATTCGATGTCTTGACCAACAAAGTCTTGATGGCCCTCGACCGCACCGGGTATCACACCGTGGTCCTTGGGGGTGGTGTGGCTTGCAACCAAACACTCTCGCGACAGGTGTCCGAGGCCGTCGGGGAAAAAACGCGAGTTGCGGTTGCACAACCCCGATTGAACACGGACAATGCAGCGATGATTGCCCGTGCTGGGTGGTTTCATCTCGGGCAAGACCGGGAGAGCAATTCGTATCTCGAAGTAGATCCTCGCATGCCGTGGCCCGGTTTGGTACGGGACCGCGAACTCTATCCCACGTCGACCTAGCTAT
This sequence comes from Gemmatimonadota bacterium, assembly GCA_027294815.1. Lineage (GTDB taxonomy): Bacteria > Gemmatimonadota > Gemmatimonadetes > Gemmatimonadales > GWC2-71-9 > B3T1B10. The sequence goes on from JAPULP010000025.1 coordinate 2,389, forward strand.
GACCACGTACCCACTGGTATTCAACGTTTTTACCCTCGAAATCACCGGTTACGGTCTCATGATGATGGTGGCGTTCCTCATCGGCGGCTGGGCGATCCAACAAGAGCTTCGGCGGCGTGGTCTGAACGAGGAATACGCTTCGGACATCGTGGTCGCAGCCGTGATCGGGGGAATCGTAGGCGCCAAGATCTGGTACGTCGTCCTCACCAGCGATCCGGGCGCTCTCATGTCGCGGAGTGGTCTGGTGTGGTACGGTGGTTTCATCGGTGGAACGGCCGCGGTGTATTTGAACGGACTGCGGAAACGCATCCCCACGCGCGTCACGTGCGACCTCGTCGCACCGGCCTTGGCGATCGGGTACGCGTTGGGCCGTGTCGGGTGTTTCTTGGTACAGGATGACTACGGCGTTCCCACGAGCCTGCCTTGGGGTATGAGATTCCCGGAGGGGTTGCCACCATCGACCGCCCTGCAATTGAATTCCAGTTACGGCATACCCATTCCCGAGGGTGTCAATCCGTTGGAAACGCTGGCTGTGCACCCGACCCAGTTGTACGAGGCCGCGGTGATGTTGTTGGCTTTCTGGGCGCTGTGGCGGCTTCGCACACACGTTCGTGGGACCGGGTGGCTGTTCGGCGCGTATCTCTTGTTTGCCGGTACCGAGCGGTTCTTGATCGAGTTCATCAGGGCCAAGGACGACAGATTTCTTGCAGGCTTCACCGTGGCTCAGCTCACCAGTGTCGTCATTGCGATCGTCGGCGTGCTGTTGATGGCTCGATGGACCAAACACGAAGAGGTCGCTATTCCGAGCAACTCGTTCCTTTTGGAAAGGGCCCGAACGTAGCTCGATCGAAGCGAGACTTGAAGCGCACGCCAGGCAGCCGAATTACGAAGCGCTTCAACTACCGCGCCGGCATTTCCTCATGCACGTGCCCGTTGAGAATCACGACCGCCGCCGCCGATCGATTGGAGTGGGTCAACGACACGAGGGCTTCGTGAACGTTGAGCGCCGTGGCTGCGGTAGCGGCGCGACCGTGGAACTTGAGCGTGGGACTGCCGTCACTGTTCAGTAGCACTTCGGTGTCGCGCCAACCAACTCCACGAGCGTTGCCAGCCCGCTGCAGAGCTTTGTACGCCGCTTCTTTCGCCGCCAACCTCGCGGCGATGTGCTGTGCCGGCCTGGGTTGACCCAAACAATACGCACGCTCGCTCGTCGTCAGGAGACGAGCGAGCGCGCGCTCACCGTGCCGTTTGAGGAGCGCGTCAACCCGCTCGATGTCGACCAAATCCACGCCGACTCCGACTGCTTGCACCCTGCCGTTCGAGGGAACATTTGGCTCGATCATGTCGATAGAGAACGTAGCGCTTCCCACAGCCCGATCAACCATGCCGGCCTGTTGAGCACGCCACCCCAAATCAAACCCGCCCACACCGCCACACTTCCCGCAGCAGTACCTACCAGGTAGACAGGCCAAAGCGACTTACGCCAGCGGGAGATCTCATCTCCAACCGCCTTCCAGGCGTCGAGTTCCTTGGCAACCACTTCTTCCAACAGCATCCACGCCTCTTCGAGACGTCGTGCGGCCATGAGTTGAGCGCGTTGCCAGGCGTCTAAAGCTGCGCGATCGGTGGCGGTGGCCTCGATCAACCCCGACCCGTGACGTTGGATATCATCCAGCGCAGGGATGAGGTCGGCACCGGCCGAACCGAGGCGCGCTCCGATGGCTCGCCGTTCCACTTCGTCGATGTTCATCTTGCTGCGCAGACGCGCGGGCATGCGCACCGCGGCGGCCTCAGCCTCCAGGTGGGCCGACAACCGTTCGACGAGGCTCTCCGCGATTGGGCCGACGATCTCCTCCCACGCGGCCAGCCACGCGTCACGCCCGAGACACCCGAGCGCCGCCGCACGGTCATCGCTCGCGGCAAGCCGCCGGGCTTCACCACCCATTTCGATGATCTTGGTAACGAGTTGATACCGATGTGCCTCGAGCGAAAAGCCGCTGACGTCTCCTCCCGTACCGGTGATCAGCTTTCCAAGCGAGGGCCCGAGCTCGGGAATGCGGAGGGGGATGAGTAACTTTGCGCTAGTCACCCAGAATGGCCTCAAGCACGCCTTCGGTATCCAACAGATCCTCGAATACCGCGTATGCTCCGGCCGCCGCCAGCTCGGCCACGCCATAGGAGCCGGTTGCTACGGCGATGGCCCGTGCACCCACCCCCAACCCACATGTCACGTCCGCCGGCGTATCGCCGATGATGACGATATCCTCGCCGGTGGGGGCTTCCCCAACGAGCTCGGCGGCACGCGCCGCGGCGATGGCGGGCAGCTCACCGCGCTCGGCGGCATCAGACCCAAACGCGCCGACGCGGAACCGATCGAACTCCATCCCGACCGAGGCCAGCTTGAGCCGCGCGCCTGCAGCGAGATTGCCGGTCAACAACCCCAACACCGCATCGTCACGACGCTCGATCAAATCGAGCAACTCCCACACGCCTGGAAAGACGTGCGGGGTCCGTTTGCCGCTGGCCAGTTCGCCTTCTAGCATTTCGACATAGCGATCGCACACCGCCTGAACGTGCGCTCCGCTTTCGGCATGGGGGTTCCCGAAAGCACGCAGCAGTTCGTGTACGATCTGCGGATCGGTTTTGCCGTCGAATCGAAAACCTTCGATCGGCCCGGTCGCCCCCATCTCAGCCAATAGTGCCGTACGGATGGCGCTACGTCCCGCACCGTCTGTCCACAGCAACGTTCCGTCGATGTCGAAGAGAACCAACTTCATCGGTAAGTGTTGAACCAGCCTCGAGGTTTCAGTTCGAAGAATCGTTTCCGCTCGCGTCAGCCGGAATGAGCGGTACTCCCGCCTTTTCCGCACAGGACCGGCATCGATCCACGCCTTTCATCGAGCACATAAGACAAACGAACGTACCGCAATCCTCGCACGGGTAACCTTCCGAGGCGCGCTCGTCGTTGCCGCAGGCGCGGCAGATCATACCGTCGGTTTCTTTTCCCATAGGTCAACCGTCCAGATCGTACGTCTTGATCTTCTTGATGAGCGTGGCGCGGGAAATCCCTAGATCTCTCGCGGTGTGTGTTCGATTACCGTTGTGGTGTCGCAGCGCCAGCGCGATCTGTCGCCGCTCGACGTCCTTGAGAGAAAGCACCTCGTACTTCGATTTCATCGTCACAACGTTCCGCCGGATCTCGACGGGCAGGTGCTCGACGCCGATTTGCGATCGACCGTGACCCAAAATGAGGGCACGCTCCAATACGTTGCGCATCTCCCGCACGTTACCGGGCCAACCGTATGCCACAAGGCGGTCCAGGGCCATCGTCTCGAACCCAGGCTGGGTGCCAGGAGCACCCTTCCACAATTCGGCGAGCAATCGCTCCAACAACGCCAGACGGTCTTCCTGAGTTCGCTCACGGACCGGAGGCAGATGAATCGGGAGAACGTTGAGACGATAGAACAAATCGTCGCGAAACGTTCCCGCTTCGACCGCTTCCGCAAGATTCGCCGAGGTCGCGGCGATGAGTCTCACGTTTACCGATATCTCGCGCGTTCCGCCGACCCGACGAAACGACTTCGACTCGAGAACGCCCAAGAGCTTCGGCTGCAGCTCCGGGGTCAAGTCGCCGATGGAGTCCAGCAAAACGGTTCCACGATCGGCTAACTCGAACAGACCAGGATTGGTCTCCCCACCGTCCTGTCCAGTTTCCTTTTCGGCACCGAACAGCTCACTGTTTAGAAAGGTCGCGTCCAGGCTCCCGCAGTTCACATCGACGAACGGCTCCCTCGCACGGTTCGACACTGCGTGGATCATGCGGGCGATGTAGCCCTTGCCCGTTCCGCTCTCGCCGGTAATCAGCGCCGTGGTGTCGTCGCTGGCGGCCAGAAGTTCTATCTGGCGGGCGATCTCCTTCATTTGTGGTGATGCTCCAAGCGATTCCAAGTCGACGTCTGGATTCGTTCGGGCGAGCAGCATGCCCACGCCGCGCAGCATCCGGACTTTGTCTCGCACTCGATCTACTGAGAGCAAGAGGTGCGGCAATTCAACCGGCTTCGTGAGAAAATTCTCGGCACCGAGTTGCATCGCCTGCACCGCTGTCTCAACGTCGCCGTGACCCGTCAAGACGATCACCGCCGCCTTCTGCTGCTTGAGACGCTCCAGGACTTCGAAACCGGACATGCCCGGGAGCTGCAAATCCAGGAGAACGACTTCCGGAGTGTACTGTTGATACCGGTCTAGCGCCGCCTCGCCGGAGGCTTCGGTGAAGACCTGGTAGCCTGAACGCTCGAGGTACGTCCCCAGTGCCCGCAGAATTGCTGGGTCGTCGTCGATCAACAGTATGGATTGGTCCATGCGTCCCGCCGAGCGAGTGAACCCCAAGTTAGCCTCATTGGGCTGGGACCAAAACCGACAACCCTCTGTCCACAATCGTCGCCGAAAATGGAGTGTGGCCACCGATCTCACCGTCCAGTTGGACCAGGCGGTCGGGGTGCGCTTCAACTCTCACGTCCCGCCCACGGAATCGGCGAATGGCGACACCGTCCACCCGCTGTCGTAACATTCGCCAGAGGACGCCGACGGATTGCCACAGGCCTCTTGCCTTTATTACCACGACGTCCAACTGGCCATCGTCCAACGAGATGCCGGGCGCAATGCTCAGAAAGGGTGGAATGAACTGGCGGCAGTTTGCGACCATGATCGATGTGGCCTCTACATCGAAAGCCTTGCCGTCAACGCTCACGCGATACGGCACGGGGGCAGCGTCGAGAACAAGCTTGTACCCGCATGCTACATACGCCGCAAACCCCCACCGCCGCTTCGCCGCACTCGACGTGCGGGCCATCAACTCCGCATCGAAGCCTGACCCGCACGCGACCGAGAAATACTGTGCACCGTCGCTGTTTTTGAATCGGCCCAGATCGATGGCTCGGGGTCGCCCGCGCGCAATCACACGAGCTGCTGCAGCAGGTTTGCGCGGCAATCCGAGGTTGCGCGCCAGCAGGTTGCCGGTTCCTCCCGGAATCAACCCGACGGGAATGTTACGGCCCGCGATACCGGCGACGGTTTGCATGACCGTGCCATCACCGCCGTAGACCGCAATGGCGTCAACGTTGTCGTCCGCGCCCGCTCTCGCCGCACGGGCCGCGTCACCGTGCCCCGTCGTTTCCACCAAATCCACGCTACATCCTTCGCGCTTCAACACGGAGACAACGATGTCGGTAACTGCCTTGCGGGTACGTGCGGCGGCGGGATTGGTGATGAGGAGAATCCGTCGCACTAGTAACGCTTTTCCCAAAACATATCCAAACCGAACTGCGATCGGCTGAAGTAAGCCCCTCCCCCGGTCAGCGTACATGCATTGACCGGATCGTTGCTGGCAGCGAAATGCCAGTTGGGACTGAAACGATACTCCAAGCTCGCAGCAAAGTTGCTGGTGAGACCGCGCTGCTGCTGATGGCAGATGCGCGGGCTCAACGTCACAAACGTTTTTTCGCTCAACTGCCACCCCAACGCAATCTCGGTACCCGACAAGCCTTGCGTCGGAGGGCGAATGCGGAAATAAGCGAGCGGCAATCCGAGGTCGGATATCAGGGGATTCACGATCTGATTCGAGAACGCCCCCAGAACCGTCGACGCGAGATACTCGATCTCGGCTCCACCCAATGCCTCAACACTTGGCGCATTGAACAGCAGGTACGAGATGATCTCATCTTGCGGCAACTCGGGTCTCACGTCGCTGGTCAGCGTGATGTTCGGCGAATACAGTGTTCCGCCAACGTTGACGAAAACAACGATATCCTCGTTTCTTGTCGTTCGAACGGTATACCGTCCATTGATGTCCACGTCTGCATTGAGATCCGGCGTGCCAAAATACTGTACTTGACCACCGGTGATGTCGAAGTCGCGCACGACCAGCTCGGCAACACCCCAACCACGACCCAGAGGTAACTGATATGTACCCCGGGGCGTCGTCAAGCTCCCGTCGAGGCGGTAGCGATCGGCAACTTTTCCGAGAAGTATCTGACCTGTCAGCTGGATGTCGGCCTCGTTCGATAACAGCCTGATGTTGGCGCCCATTTGCAGAGCCAGCGAATCGATCCGAAGGCTGTCGAGCAATCGGTTTTCGAATGCTTCGGTCAGACCTTCTTCGCGAACAAAGTCGGGGTCGAGCAGCGACGCGTACAACGTGTCTTCCAGATTGACGATCTGTTTTTCTACGAGGTCAGCAAAATAGAGATCGCCGTCCGTTATGGTGCCTTCGCCGGTGAGGGTGGCTCCATACAACGGTCCGTGCAACTCGAAATCACCCGACGTCGTCAAAGCCAGTACCTGTGGCACGTCGATCAACCGGAACTCATCCAAGGCGATACTGAGATCCACGAACGGATACGTCAGTTCTTCGAGCCGAACAAAACCTTCGAGTTCCGCACGTCCGCCGCCGCTATGAATACTCAACTTGTCGACGCGAATCGTATCGCCGGAAAGAGCGAGTTGGGCATCGACCTCGCTGTAGGTCACACCCAGTCCGGTGAAGTTGGCTCCGCCTTGCGTGATCCCCGCCGTTCCGCGGAGTCGGGGTTCAAGCCAGGACCCCGTTATGCCCACGTCGAGGTCCAGCCGCCCCACACCATCTGTCACTGCGGGGGTCAACAACGCGGCGAGCGACAGGTCGATCCCCTCACCCGCAGCGTTGATGGCGATTTGTCCGGGACGCCGGCGTTGGGCAGCGCCCTCGAGCGCGAGATCCAGGGGCAGATCGAAATCGAGCGCCAGGATTCGTTCGCCTAGGCGCCAACCGGCGCCGGTGCCCGTCAATCGCCGGTCGGAGTAACCGGCGGTCGCCTCCAAGGTCATCGGAATCTGGATCGAACCAAAGCGTCCGTCATTCCACTGAAGCGACACGCGCCAAATCGGATCTCTAGCCGAGCCCGACGAGACAATGTTTCCACCTACCACGCCGCCCACGGTCGTTGGATCGAGCTGCACGAGTCCCCACGCGTCGGCCAACGGCAGGCCAACCATTTCCCCTGTCAGGCTTCCGGGCGATCCACCGCGGGGAAGCCTGCCGCGAAGCTCCAGCCTCGCTCTGCCGTCTTCGCTCGCGACCGTCACGCTATCGAAATCGTAACCGTCTTCCCGTAGCGTGATGACCGCTCCGGGTTCCAGGAACCAGCGGTGCGTTGGAAGGAGCAGATCCATGAAGTCGACGGGAATCGAGGTGGCGTCCGGCTCGACGCGAATGCCGCCACGAGCGACCAACGATCCGTCGAGGCCGATCCGAGCGCGTGCTTCCCACAGGGCGGCATTGCGACGCCCGTCGAGCTTGAGCGCCACGTCCGAATAGCTGTACCGACCCGCGGCCAGAGAATCCAACGTGCCAGCGACGGTCATTGGGCCGTCGGCCGCCGTCGGCCAGGTGACACGAAGATCCAACCCCTCGACCATCCCTCCACGCGAACTCGCCGACGGCACCGTCAGCACACCTGACGCTTCGAACGCGTCCACCGAGCCGACGATGGACACGTCCGCAAGCAATGTGCCTGACACCCGAATCAGCAAGCTGTCACGATTCCCCGAGGAGAACCGATCGCGCAACAAAGACTCGATCGTTCCCAGCGAATCGATGACCAACCGGAGGGTGAGCGTGTCGGGATGGGTGGCATCCAATCCCAAGCCGCCGTTGGCGACCGCGTAGAGCGACGGCCCCCGTACTTCCACGTCGTCGAACTGAATGGTCTGGTCCACGAAGCGTACGACGCCCGTCAGACTATCGAACGGGGATTCCACAACGAACGACGTGTCGACCGCAAACTCCAAGGTACCGTCGACTCCCGTTCCGCTATCAGACACCACGTCACCCGACATCCGGCCGTACAACTCGGTCGGAGGTGAAGAGAAATCGAGTCGTTGTAGGTCGAGGTTCTGGAACCCGGCCGTGAGATGACGCACGGCTTTGGTTTGTGGCAGCAACGTGAGATCGCCATCGGCGAAAACGCGCCCCGGCGGCCCTCCCACCGTCGCTTGGAATCGCAGCGAATCGGAGTACCCGCTCAGGAGCAACTCTCCCCCAAATATCCCGCGCTCCGGAACGCGGGGATACGAGCGATGGATGCCGGCGAAGTTCAAGGAATCCAAGACCAGTTCCGCCCACACGCCGACCGTGTCGGTCCGGCTATCGAGACGAACCGAGCCGCGTACTACGCTTTCCGGGAGTCCGCCATCGCGATGGCGGATGGTTCCGTCGAACGAAACATCGCGCCAGGGACCGACGAGGTTCCCCACGAGTGCCAGCTGACCCAGCAGCTCCACGCTGGGGAGAAGTCGGTGCACCGTTGCCAACGCTATGTCCGAAGAGTCGATTCGAAAACCGGCGAATGCGATGCCGCCGTCGAGGGCGAGGATTCCCGATCCCCGAACGTGTGTCTCCGGACCACCTGCCACCAGACCGTCTCGAAACCAAAGCCCAAGTTTCGTATCGAGCGAATCACTCGGTCCACTGACGACGAGATCTCCAGTCACGCGCCCGTAGAACGGAATGGTGTCGACCATCGGGCGCAGGTAATCCAAGGTCAGAGAATCAAACGCCAGCTTGGTATCGCCCAGAGTCCATCCCTGGCCCCGGTGCACGGTAACGGTCAAGTGCCCGGCGACCCCACCCGGGCCGTCGGGCTCGTCGAGACGTAACCGTTCGAGACCGACACGAATACGGTTGGGGTCGAGTGAATGGATCGACACGCTCCCGCTGCCCTCCAGTCCCCAAGGCAGACGTTCCACGAATGGCCGCGCGTCGTTTACCGCCAGGCGATCGGCGTTCAGGTCGAGCGCAAGCAACAGCGGCCCATCCACCCACGTGAGTGTGCCACGCAGCTCCGTCTCTGTCTCCGGCAAGTGGAATCGAGAGAGATTCAGTAAAATCGAGTCGCCATCGATGTCCATTGTCCCGCTCAGCGAGCGAATGTCCAACGCAGGATCCGAAAAGCGTGCCGAGAGTTCGTCGATGACGAAGTGCAGCGGATTCTCACCTTCGAACGGTGACGATATGCGCGCGTATGAAATCCTGGCATCGAGATCATCAATTCGCCGGACGCGCATCAACCCGCTAGGTCCGGGTTCGGTGTCAATCGTTGTATCGGCCGAGGCATCGGTCGGTGTTCTGATCACGACGGACCCATCTCGGATCTCGACGTCGCGGAAGGCAACGAGGGGTTTCCGGCCACCACCCGAGTCGGTGGAGTCGCCCGAACCGCCCAGTCCCAATACTTCTTCGTAGTTCAGGCGGCCACTGGGCAGTCTGACTATGTTGATCTGCGGTTCAACCAACACGACGCCGTCAAACGCGATTCGGTTCATCAAGAGATCGAGGATACGATAGCGGAGCGACACCTGGGTTAGATGTGCCAGCACCGTGCCGTCCTCGCCACGGATCACGACGTCATGCGCGTCGAAGCCTTCCCAGAGGCTACCCGTGATCTCCCCGACTTCGGCAGTGCCGTGCACCACTTGATCGAGCACGGCAACACCATAACGCGTCACGACGTCCCTGCCGGCATCGGTGTTGAGACCGACAACGCCCGCGCCGAGGGCCGTTCCTGCCACCGCCGCCGTCAGCAACCAAACCGTCGCGCTCGTTCGAAAGATCACTAAAACGCCTGCCCGATCGAAAAATTCAACCGTAGATTCCGAAGTCCAAAAATGCCACTACCCTGGGGCCTGGCAAAATCTTCCTGGATCAGTTCCGACGCCAGGCATTCCAGGGTCTGACCGGTGCGCGTGCACTCCTGTCGGAACAACGGCCCCCTTTCCGGTCCATGAGGGTTGTACGCTACATCGAGGCGAACGGGTCCAAGGGGCGTGAAGACTCGAACCCCGGCGCCGGGCGTCACCCGGAATCCAGGATCCTCTTCCGGACCTGTTCGGTCCACCACCCGCCCTATATCCACGAACAAGACTCCGCCCAGCCGGCCGCTGCGGGACAGCGGAAACCGGAGCTCGGCGTTGGCGATGAACACCGCGTTGCCACCGATTGGCGCCGCCAGGATATCCGAGCTATTCCGCGGCAGGCTGTCGACGACCTGCCCCGACGAGTCGGCCAGAAACGTCACCTCGTCGACATACACCACAGGACCCAGCTCGTTCTGACGGAAGCCCCGAACGGTCGTCGGCCCACCTCCATAAAAGCGCTCCTCCGTGGGAATGAACCGCACGTCCTGTCGCCCGAACCGGAAGTCGGGGGAGCGAATCACCCCCCCCCGGAGTCGCCACGCGAACACCATCCCGCCCACCGGGTGATACGACGCAAACTCCACCAAGCCCTTGGCAAACTCGATCTCGGGGTCGGAACCAATCTCCTCGGCGGCGACCCGACCTTCAAGTGAGAGCACGGTCCCCCGGGTGGCATTGATGGGCGAATTGGTTCGGTCGCGGACGAGCAGCACACTTGCCGTGGCCTTGACCCGATCCCTCCGGAAACTGGCCGCATCTTCTAGGCGGCAGACACTGAGAAGCGAACAGAGCACGGCGTCTGCCCCCTTGGTGCTCCCGTAGGACAAGGAATAGGAAAGCGTGACCGGGATGTTCCACTTGGTCTGCTGCGTCACCGACACGTCGAACCCAATCGCCTCACGTATGTACGCCTGAAACTCACTGAACCGCTCTGCGAACACCGTGACCGTGGCGCTCCGGCGTCGGGAAAACACCGACGGGAACCGGAGCGAGGCCGAGAGGTTGTAGTTGAGATCGAGACGCTCGGTCCCCGCATCCGGCGCCAGTGCGCGGCAGATGTTCTCCTCGAAGCCCGCGTTGAACGGGGCCCCGGTCCCGATCTTGGAGAACCCTGCCGTCAGCGCGAGGCTGCGTCCGCCGCCGAGAAAGTTCCGACCGGTCCACGATGCCAACGTGCGGAAGCAATCGTTTGTCCCGTATCCGCCCCCGACGCGAACGCTGTTCAACCTGCCGCGTGAAACTTGTACCAAGACCGTCACGAGCGAGTCGCCGGGACCGCCGGGCATCGAATCCGCAAGTCGTACGTCCACAAAGTCGAACACACCCATGCGGTAGAGGTCCTGTTGGCTCTGATACAACGCCGCTTGGTTGAAACGCTCACCGGGCCGGATTCGGAGCGTCTCACGCACGAGCGTCGGGTCGAGATCCGGAGGTCCGATGATTTCGATGGTATCGATCCGCGCCGCCGGACCCGGATCAACAAAGAACTCGACCTGTGCCGTCTTGTCGACGTACTGCACCGAGAATCCCCGGTAGACGGTGGGAAACGGAAAGCCACGATTCTGTAGGGCCAACCGAATCGAATCGGTGGAGATGATCAGGCGTCCCCGGTCGAACGGGG
>JAPULP010000250.1 GCA_027294815.1 Gemmatimonadota bacterium
TAGTCGGCAATGAGCTCGTCCACAGTGGATTTGAGGGTAATCATCGAGCCGCCATGTCTCACGCCGTGGTCTCGGTCCCAGTCGCTCAGATCCACAGACCTCAAGAACTCATTCAGCTCACGGGCCGAACGTCGGAGATCCGTAAGTAGCTCCTCGCTGCTGCTCGACGAATGGTCGCGGACGAGAACGGCATTCACCTTGGAGTAATCGTCGCCAGGATCAATGTCGTAGAATGGCAACTCCCACCGTAGTATTTGTCTACCACCCTCGACTACATACCTGTTCCAACCAACGAGGTGAGCCACGATATCTCTGGGCGTCCAGCCGTTCAGCTTTTGGAGGAAACGCTGCTCGTCGAGGGAAGTAACGCACCGCGCAAAGGCCTCAACGCTGCGGTCAAGCCCGACGATCTGATCCTCGATTGTCACGACCGTAATCGCTCCGAAATCCCCTTCATAATGCTAACATCGGGCTCAGGCGGCCAGCTTGCTCGAGCAGCAGATTTCGATGGGATGTGCTGTGTATCGCCACTCTTGCGGCCGCCAGAAGCGGGCAGACGGACAGCACGGCGGTATTCCCTGCCCCGTGCTGCCCCTTGCTGCCCCACCGGCCCCTCGCTCCCCCCCGCTGCCCCTGTTACCCCAAATGCGCCCGCTCTGTCCGCTCCCGCAAATCCCGCAACACGCCAAGCTCCTGAACTGTGGGCTCCTCCGTTTCGGCCACGTCGTCAGCTACCTTCAAGCGCCAACCTGTGGCGTCACGCACATCGTCTGCCGAGACTCCGGGATGTACGTTCGTGAGTATCAACTCGCGGGACTCGGGGTGCGGCTCGAGAACACCGAGGTCGGTGATGACCCGTGTCGGTCCCCTTCCTTTGAACCCCGCGCGCGACCGTGCGTCCCCGCCCTCGAGGTGTCCCGGCGTGGTCACGAAATCCAACTGCTGCACGAATGCTTCTGGGCGGTGACGCATCATCACCAGGACCTCTCCCGAAAACGCTGCGATCTCGGGCGCTCCGCCGGCCCCGGGCAGGCGCACGCGGGGAGACGCGTAGGGACCAATGACGGTCGTGTTCAGGTTTGCATGGCGATCGATCTGCGCTGCCCCCAAAAAGCCCACGTCGATCCGGCCGGCCTGAAGCCAGTAGGCGAATATCTCGGGGACAGACACAACGGCGTCCGCGGTTTCCGCGAGTTCCCCGTCTCCGATCGAGAGGGGTAACACGTCCGGTTTTGATCCGATCGTACCCGACTCATAAATCAACACGAGGTTTGGCGCGTGCAGTCTGCGGGCGAGGTTGGCCGCCGCGCTCGGCAAACCGATTCCGACGAAGCACCGTGCACCGTCACGCAGCGATCGCGCCGCGGCAACGGTCATGATTTCGTCGCGCGTCGCCGGGCTCACTCCCCGTCCCCGGCGTTGGCGATACTGTCGAGCACTTCGGCAATGCTCGTTGTCCCTCTCACATGGTGTGTTATCCACTCCTCAAACCGGTTCCGGTCGCGGGAAATGGCGTCCCATGCTGTATAGAAACCATTGTCGCGCTGCGTGTAGCCCTGCGCGTATGAAGGATGCGCGCCGCCCGGCGCGTGGCAGATTGCTGTCACGACGTGATGCGGGAGGACCATCTCACCGGGAACCGCATCGAAGCGATCGACAATCTCCTCGACCGTGACGATGAGGCTATTGGCGGCCAACGCGGCCTCTTTCTGAATGCCGACAATACCCCACAACTGCACGTTGCCGTCGCCATCCGCACGCTGCGCGTGGATGACGGTTACGTCGGGGCGGTGCGCCACCACGGCCAGCACACGCTCGCCGTCGAACGGGGATTCGATCCACCGGACAGCTTTGCTGTGTTCGTGGAGATCACTTCCATGTACGCCTCGGATGACACCGAACGGCAGGTCGGATGCGCCGGCAACGTACGCCGCCGCCATGGCGGCGTGGGTGTGTTCCACGATCTCGAGCGGTCGCGGCCAGCCGTTTTCTACCGCGTCTCTGAGACGGTGCAGCGATCCCACTCCTGGATTGCCCCCCCACGAGAAGACGAGCTTCGCCACGGCACCGGCGCCGATCAGTTGATCGTAGATCACGTCCGGCGTCATGCGATACAAGATGAGATCTCTCTTGCCTTGACGGATGATTTCATGACCTGCTGCGTGGGGGATCAGGTGGGTGAATCCCTCCATCGCGACCGCACTTCCGTCGCCGATGAGATCCCCAACGGCCTCGGACAGCGGAATTATTTTCGCCATGACATCCGACTATGCCAGGAGATTCCGCATCAAACCCTGCGTAAACGCAATCTCGTCGTCATTGATTTGGTGGCCCATGCCGGGATAGATCCGTTTTGTCACGATCGCGCCCATGCGCTCAAAGACCGCTGCTCCCTCTTCGATTCGTTCCAGCGGCACGTGCGAGTCGACGTCGCTGCATCCCATGAAGATCGGCGTTCCGTCAAACGAGCCCCCGTAGGCCCATGTCGTTCCCGGCGGCCCGATCACACTGCCGCTGTACAGAATCACGCCGCCAAACCGGTCCGCGTGCTCCACGGCGTACTCGGCGGTCAGACATGCGCCTTGTGAGAAGCCGAGTAGTACTATGTGATCCTTCGGGATGCCCTTGTTGACGACGTCTGAGACCACGCCGTCGATCACCGCCACGCCGGACGAAATGCCTGGCTCGTTTTGCTCCTTGTCGGCCATGAACGAGTATGGGTACCACGTGTTGTTTGCAGCAGCCGGCGCGATGTAGGTAAACTCAGGTTGGCTGAGCGAATCGACGAGCTGCAGGATGTTCACGGGCGCCGCCTGGCGACCATGGATCATGATCATGACGGCGCGCCCCTCCCCCAACGGACGGCCGGTGGTCTCGATCGGTTGTCCTACGTGTGGTTCCATGGTTTGTAACGAATACTGTCAGTAGGTGACGGACGCGAGGCCGGTCTCGATCTCCGCGCGATGAGGTTCTTCCCAAGGTGGCAACTTCAGACCCTGACCCAGGTTCGGCAGCTCTTCGTCTACCGTAAAACCAGGTGGCAGCGTCGCTACTTCGTAGAGCACACCACCCGGCTCACGGAAGTAGATCGACTTGAAGTAACAGCGATCACGCACCTCAGTGACCATCAGACCGACCTTGATGAGCTCGTCACGCATGCGAAGCTGCTCCTCGTCATTATCGACGGCCATCGCGACGTGGTGCACCGTACCAAGTCCGTTCTCCGCTTGTGATGCGTCGGGTGTATGGAGCACATCGATGATGTGGCCCGGGAGATCTCCGCTAACCGCAAGTCTCGTCCGCGACTCCTCTTCGTTGACTACTTCGTAGTCCAACACATCGGTGAGCACTTGCAACGTGCGCGCGGGCTCCCGAATCGACATGGTGACCCCGTACAGGCCGCGTACTGCAGCATCCTGCGGAACCCCGTGACTCACCCACGGCGTTCGCTCGTCGCGACGGCTGCCCACCAGCTCAATCACGAGTCCCGACGGGTCGTCGATCGCAATCACCTCCTCGCCGAACCGTTCTCCCACATCGCGCACGGCGATGGCCGCTCGGTGTAGGCGTGACCGCCACCCGTCGAGCGAGCTTTCGGGCACGGAAAACGCCGTCACGGTGATCTGGCCGGCACCCTGGACACCCACCGGCACACCCCATCCCTTATAAGGAAAGGTGGTCATCAGCGTGTTCGGCGTGCCCTGTTCGTCTCCGTAATAGAAGTGGTAGACGTTGTGATTGTCGAAGTTGACGGTCTTCTTGACCAGACGCATGCCTAGGGCCTTGGCGTAGAAGTCCAGATCTTCCTGGGCGTCGCTGACCGTGGCGGTAACGTGATGCAGGCTGCGGATGAGCGTTTGCATGAGCAGACGATGTCAGATGCTAGATTCTAGATGCCAGAGGGCAGATTGCTCCTTCCTCAAATCTAGACTCTCGACTCTAGAATCTGCAATCTAGAATCGTCTGTGACGCAATTGGGTCATTCCGATCTAAGGGTGACCATCGGATCCGGGCGCGACGCTTTTCTCGCAGGCACGTAGCACGCGACTAAGGCCACGAAGCCGAGGGGCAACGTCACGGCCCCGGTTGCGGATGGGACGACCAACCGCACGCCCATCCCATCCGGCGAAACACGTCCGTTGACTTCTCAGCGACTCCTCCCTACTCAGGAGGATCCAGAGGTTATCTCACCGGTCGGCTGGCAGATTGTGTATGGACTACTTTCCAGGAGCCATCCACCAGCCGGAACAGGTACGTTCCATGGCCCGTATTGTGGATATCGCGCCCGTCAGACGTGGTGAGTTGGATTTCCGTGTCGAC
>JAPULP010000251.1 GCA_027294815.1 Gemmatimonadota bacterium
CTCGGTTCGGTCGGCGCGCCACGCAGCCGGGGGGCCCGCGAGGGACTGTGATCGATGGCTCGCAATGCCTCGGCGAAACTCCCCATTGAGGGGAACCGTTTCTCCGGATCCTTGCTCAACGCACGGCCGAGAATCTCCTCGACGGCCGGCCAGGGGGGTCGGCGCCGCTGCGAGAACGGTCGCGGTGGTTGCTCCACGATCTGCCGAAGTCCCTCGGTTCGGTCCAGCGGGAAATCGGCGTAATGATCCCATCGATGAACGCAGATCAAGCAGATGAGCGCTGAGACCCGTGGGGCATCAGCGCTTATTTTTTTGCCGGCGGTTTCGGCACATTGAATAGCCACGGCATTGGGGCACGAGTAGCCGCAATGGAAAACCGGTAACCGGTGCCCGGTAACCGGTTCTTCCGGGTTCCGTGGCCGTTTACGGTCGGAGTGGTCTAGAATGGATTAATTTCCAAAAATGACTTCACCGAATCCCTCTCGGGACGGGCGGCGCCGCGGCAAGGGGCCGCGCATACCCGAGCCCCCCACCTCCTGGCGCGACAGGTTCCTTGCGCTCCAGTACGTTCCGTTGCTCCTCAAGATGGTGTACCGCACACACCCGACGTACACCATCACAATCTTGGCCTTCCGGCTGGTGCAGGCACTCGTACCCGTGTCCCTCCTGTGGGTCGGAAAACTCATCATCGAAGCAGTCGAGGTCTACTACCGTGCCGGGCAACAGGTCGACTGGCCTTACCTGTGGACGTTGGTGGCGATCGAGTTGGCTATCGCGGTCGTGGGTGACGCCTTGTCTCGTGGATCCAACCTGGTCGAAGGGCTGTTGAGCGAACTATTCAATAACGACGTCTCGATCCGCATCATGGAACACGCCGCGAAGCTGGACGTCGCGCAATTCGAAGATCCCGACACGTACGACCAACTCGAGCGGGCACGCCAGCAGACCCACAGCGGGATTGGTTTTTTGCATCAAATCCTCGGACTGCTGCAGTCGGTGATTACGCTCTTGTCCTTGGTCACGGCGCTGGTGATTTACGTTCCGTGGCTGATTGTGCTGCTGGTCGTCACCGTCCTGCCGGCGTTTTTTGGCGAAACACATTTTGCCACGCTCGGTTATCTCCTTCGCCATCGGTGGACGCAGAGCCGCCGGATGTTGGACTACCTGCGGTACGTTGCCGCAACGGACACGTCGGCCAAGGAAGTCAAGCTGTTTGGGCTGTCGAAATACCTGGTGCGACGGTACCGCGAGAGCGCAGAACAGTTCTTGCTGGAGCACAAGAAACTGGCGGTCAAGCGCGCGACTGTGGGTTTGCTCCTTGCGACGATTGGGTCGCTTGGACTGTACGGAGGTTATGCGGTGATTATCTACTACACGATCATCGGACACCAAACCCCGGCGGGCGTTTTTACGATTGGTGTCTTGACGTTTCTCATGGGGTCCTTTCGCCAGAGTCGGGGACTGATCCAGCAAGTACTCCTTTCGCTTTCGCAGATCTATAGCCAGAGCCTCTACATTCGCGACCTGTTCCTCTTCTTCGATATCGAGCCTCGAGTGTTCTCGAAGCCCGATGCCATCGCGGTTCCGAAGGTGCTGAGCCGGGGCTTTGTCTTCGAAGGTGTGAGTTTCAAATATCCCGGTGCAGACGCCTACGCGGTGCGCAATCTCGATTTTGAATTGCGGCCGAATGAGTCCGTGGCGCTGGTGGGCGAGAATGGTGCGGGCAAGACCACAATCGTAAAACTGCTCACGAGGCTCTACGATCCCGATGAAGGACGCGTATTGTTGGATGGGGTCGACCTGCGCGATTACGATCTAGACGAACTTCGTGCCAATGTCGGCGTCATCTTCCAAGACTTCATTCGATACTCGTTCCTGCTCAAGGAAAACATCGGGATCGGCCAGGTCGACCAAATGACCGACATCGATCGGATCAAAACCGCGGCGGAACGGAGTCTCGCCGACACCGTAGCAAGCAGTCTCCAGGATGGTTTCGAGCAGCAACTCGGCAGGCGGTTTGCCGGTGGTGTGGACCTCTCCGGCGGCGAGTGGCAAAAGGTCGCGCTGGCGCGGGCGTATATGCGCGATGCCCAAGTGCTCGTGCTCGACGAACCGACCGCGTCGCTCGACGCGCGCTCGGAGTACGAGGCGTTCCAGCGTTTTGCGGAATTCACCAAAGGAAAGATGGCCGTGCTCATCTCGCACCGATTCTCGACGGTTCGCATGGCCGACCGCATTCTCGTGCTCAAAGACGGCGGTATCATCGAGCAGGGTACCCACGAGGAGTTGTTGAAACAGCGCGGACTGTATGCCGAGTTGTTCAATCTCCAAGCAGTGGGATACAAGTAGGGGAGCAGGGAGCAGGGAGCAGGGAGCGGGAGCAGGGAGCGGGGAGCGGGCCCCGCAACTCCACACCCGGGGTCGGGGTGGGTGGCCTGCTCCCTGCTCCCCGCTCCCGATGCCCCATTTAGCCACGACGTCCCAAACTGAGCATGTGAAACTCTTCCACCAGCGCTACCGTACCGTCATTAGCACTAGCTTTGTTAGTGAAAACCATGTATCATGACTAACAGTGTTAGCCATTAGAGGGAATCATGGGTAGAGAGGCTCTGGGAGAGTTCGAGCATCAGGTATTACTGACGGTTCTGCGGCTGGAAGCCGAGTCGTACAGCGTTCCCATCGTGTTGGAGCTGGAGGATCGCACGGGGAAGAGCGTGGCTCCGGCTGCGGTGCACATCGCGCTGACGAGGCTCGAGAAGAAAGGGCTGCTCCGCTCCAGGCTCGTCGAACCCGGTGAAAAAGAGGGGGGTCGAGTGCGCCGGTATTTCACGCTCGAGCCGAGGGGAGTCGAGCGGCTAAAAGAGTCGCGCAGGGCATTGGCGAGCCTGTGGGAAGGGCTCGATCCGGTGTTGGACCAATGAGCGTGCGTCCTCCGCCCCGTGTCCCGGCGTGGCTGCTCGGGCACTACTTCGCCCGGCGGCGGCAGCCGGAGGTCATAGGAGATCTGACCGAACTATTCGAGGCGCGGCTGCAGTTGAGGGGACGCTTCAACGCCGCCGTTTGGTTTTGGTCGCAACTCGTGAGCTTCCCATTCCATCGGGTGCGTGAGCGGTTCCATCGCACCAAGGCGCCGTCTTCACGACGTCCCGGTGGCATCCAACCCCCCAAGCGGGGTGCCGGGATTGGCGCTTTTTCTCAAGATCTGCGTTACGCCGTGCGTCGGCTGCGGCAGAGTCCGGGGTTTACTGCCATCGCGGTCACCATCATGGGACTCGGCATTGGGGCCAATACAGCGATTTTCAGCATCGTCAATGCGGTGTTGTTCAAATCCCTTCCGTACGAACAACCACAGGAGTTGGTCCGTCTGTTCACCACGAGCGACGACGGAACGACTCCCTCGGCGGTTTCGTATCCCGACTTCTTGGACTATCGCGACCGGCAAGACCTGTTTGCAGGTGTCGTGGCCCATACGGCAGCGGTGGTCAATCTGGTCACCGACGGCGGGCCGGAAGTGGTGTTTTCGGAATACGTGTCCGCCGACTTCTTTGCGCTCGTGGGAATCGCACCGGCGCTGGGACGTGCTTTCGTGCCGAGTGAGGACGAAATCGGCACCGAAGCCGTGGCCTTGTTGAGCCACCGGGCTTGGGTTGGGCGTTACGGAGCGGATCCTGCCATCATTGGCACGCCCGTTCGGTTGAATGGCCGGCCCGTAACGATAGTGGGCGTAGGACCCAAGGAATTCACGGGCACCATGGTTGGTGTTACGAGTGATTTTTGGATCTCATTGGGAACGGCGGCCCTGATCGAACCATCCCAAAAGGACGCACGCAGCGAACGTGGACAGCACCGTCTGTCCGTCACCGCGCGTCTTGCGAAGGGCGTCACGATAGAACAGGCAACGCTCGCGATGGAGGCGTTCGGCCGCCAATTGGCCGAAGAGTATCCCGAGACGAATGCAAACCGCAACGTGATAACGATGCGGGCAAACGACGTTCGATTGCATCCGTTTATCGACGCAGCACTCTATCCGGTTGCGGGATTTTTGATGGCGGTGGTCGGTCTGGTGCTGCTGGTTGCCTGCACGAACTTGGCGAACCTTCTCCTCGTCCGTGCGTCGTCGCGTCGCAAAGAGGTGGCGGTTCGGCTTGCGATGGGTGCGACTCGTCGCCGACTTGTCTCCCAACTACTGACCGAAAGCACTCTGCTGGGCGTGTTTGGAGGTCTGTTGGGTCTCGTGTTCGCCTATTGGTCCGCGCGTTTCATCACGTCGGTTCAACCACCGATCCCCGTTCCCATAGCGGTCGATCTGCGTTTGGACGCCACGGTGTTGGGATTCGTGGTTGTTTTGTCTGTTGCCACGGGCGTGATCTTTGGACTCGTCCCTGCGCTCAGGGCGTCGCGACCCAATGTCGTGGCTACGCTACGGGACGAGAGCCGCTTGTTTGGAAAAGCCCGCCGTCGCTTCGGTCTGACAAACGTTCTGGTCGTCGGCCAGGTGGCGGTATCCCTGATGCTGCTGATCGTGGCCGGATTGTTTTTG
>JAPULP010000252.1 GCA_027294815.1 Gemmatimonadota bacterium
ACGGGATCGGAAGGCCCGCACCAACGGTCCACACGGTCTCCTCAGGGCCTTCACGATGCACCCCGGCCATGCCCTTGCCCATTCGCAGCACGATTCCGTCGAACCCCGCGTCGGGCAAGAGCACGTTGGATCCCAGTCCCAAAACCATCCACGGAATCCCCATCTCGGCGGCCAAGCGCACCACCGTCGAGGCATCGTCGGCCTCTTTTGGTTCGACTAGCGCTCCGGCAGGCCCCCCAATCCGGTACGTCGTGAAGCGTGCCAACTCGACATCGAAACGGACGAGATCACCGAAATGCTCGCGCAACGCATTCCGATGATCTTCTTTCACGACACTCAGGATTCGGAAACCGAGGAGAAGAGATCGGCGCTGGCGACATTCCAGCGCTCCGCTTCCGGCCGCCCTTCATACCACGATTGCAGACAACGCACCGTTCCCTTGCGACTCCGCCTGGCAAGAATGGCGTCACACGCCGCACTCGCCGCCGAAATCGTGGTCGTGTATGGCACCGCGTGTTGCAGGGCGGTGCGGCGCAACACGTAGTCGTCTTGCTGGGTGAGCTTGCCAAGCGGCGTATTGATGAGGAGGTGGATCTCGCCGGATACGAGGAGATCCGCGATGTGCGGCCGGCTTTCGGACACTTTGTTGACAGGCTCAGCCGGGATACCCTTGGCCCTCAAGTGCTGCGCGGTTCCCGACGTCGCCAAGATCCGAAAGCCCATCTCGTGAAACCGCCGCACGATCGGCGTGACGGTGCGCTTATCGGAATCGTTGACCGATACGAAGATGGTTCCTTCCAACGGCAGTTCGGCATCAGCCCCCGCCTGCGCTTTTGCGAAGGCCATACCGAAGCTGTCTGCGATCCCCATGACCTCGCCGGTGGATCGCATCTCCGGTCCCAGCACCGTGTCCACGCCGGGTAATTTGGTAAACGGGAACACTGCTTCCTTAACCGAAACGTAAGGTGGGGTGGTGTTGTCGACCGCACCCAGTTCTTCGAGCGTCCGCCCTACCATGACGGCCGCGGCGAGTTTGGCGAGCGGAACACCTGTCGCTTTGCTTACGAAAGGCACGGTACGCGACCCGCGGGGATTGACCTCCAGCACATACACCACGCCGTCCTTGATCGCGTATTGCACGTTGATCAGACCGACGACACCCAGCGCCTTTGCAAATTCACGTGTGTAGTGTCGCATCTTCTCGACGTCATCGTCATCGATGAGGTACGGCGGCAGCACGCACGCCGAATCGCCCGAGTGGACGCCCGCGTCCTCGATGTGTTGCATGACACCGCCGATCACACACTCCTGACCGTCGCACAACGCATCCACGTCCGCTTCGAACGCATCCTCGAGAAACCTGTCGATCAGCACTGGATGACCGGATGACACCCGCACCGCATTGCGGAAATAGTTCCGCAACGAGGGCTCGTCGTACACGATCTCCATCGCGCGCCCACCCAACACGTACGAGGGACGCACCAACACCGGATACCCAATCCGCTCCGCGACACTGACGGCTTCTTCCACTTCCGTCACCGTGCCGTTGGGTGGTTGGCGCACGCCCAACCGACGCGCCAGTTCTCCGAACCGCCTCCGGTCTTCGGCAATGTCGATGGCGTCGGGACTGGTCCCCAAGATAGGCACGCCGGACTGTGCCAGTGCCTTCGCGAGCTTGAGTGGCGTTTGACCGCCAAGTTGGACGATTACGCCCTTGGGTCGTTCGAGCCGCACGATCTCGAGCACATCCTCCAGGGTGACCGGCTCTAAATACAGCTTGTCGGAGTTGTCGAAATAAGTCGACACGGTCTCCGGGTTGCAGTTGATCATGATCGTGCGGTACCCGAGCGACCGCAGGCCCAGGCCCGCGCGCACGCAACAGTAGTCGAACTCGACCCCTTGTCCGATCCGATTGGGGCCGCTCCCGAGAATGACCACCCCGTCCTCCCCAAACCCTTCGGATTCATTCTCGTCGTCGTAGCACGAGTAGAGGTACGGCGTGGCCGACGGAAACTCGCCGGCGCACGTGTCAACAACCTTGTAACACGGGTGGATACCCAGGTCCCATCGTTGACGGCGCATCTCGTCCTCGCTTGTCCCACAAAGCGCGGCAAGCTGAACGTCGGAGAACCCCATCCGCTTCATCCGCCGCATCGCGGGTTCATCGATGGCCTTCACAGCCCGAAATGTTTCTTCCGCGTCGACCAGCTCCCGCAATTGTGCCAAGAACCACAGATCGATGGACGTGATCCGATAGATCTCGTCGTCGGCGACACCTGCCATCATCGCGCGCTTCACTTGAAACACCCTTTCGGCCGAGGGAGTGTGGAGCGCCTGCATCAGATCCTCCAACTTGTCGGACGGCAGCCCATCGTCTTCCGGCGTTCCAGTCGTCCAACCGCCCCGATCGATCTCCAGCGCCCGCAGACCCTTTTGGAACGCTTCTTTGAACGTGCGCCCGATGGCCATGGATTCTCCTACGGACTTCATCTGCGTCGTGAGCGTTCGATCTGCTGTTGGAAACTTCTCG
>JAPULP010000253.1 GCA_027294815.1 Gemmatimonadota bacterium
CAGATCCGTCACCCGATTGTTTTCGCTACTGCCAAAATTGCGTGACTGCAACACCGAGTCTGCATCCGCGTCGCGCACTTCAATCGCCGTCCGCCGGCCGTAGTCGCTGAAGTATTCGGAAAAAGCCACTAAGGCATTCGAGTACAGCCGGGCTCCCCACTGTCTGGCCCATTTGCCACTGATACCCTTGTTGCCCCAATCTGTCAGATCGGTGATGTCGTTATTCACCGCCCTGGTTGGCTGCGTGCCCTGGGTCGCGAGGGTTTGATTCTGAAGACGGGACTTGTCGAGATAGTCTTGGCCGTTGTAGACGCTCAACGACAGCACGTCGCTCCCCGACGGCCGGTACGTCGCCTTGCCGTTGATATCGTAAAAGTAGAAATCGGGACTCGTCGTCGAGACGTTGGCGTCTTGGCCGAAGCGGCCGCCGAACCTTCCCCCAGCCTGGCGGGGAGCCGCCGTGGTGCCCACACCGATCGCTTCATCCTCACCGTTGAACATGTTGAAGATGCTGTTGTACAGTCCGGTTTGCAGCACATCGGTGTACGACCGCCTCGCCGAAAACATGATCGAGCCTTTGCCGAACAACGGAACCTGAGCCGATGTCTGCGCGCTCAACAGATTGGCGCCCATACTTACGTGGGCGCGGTACGGATCGCCCGTCTTGCCCGTCATATCCACCACGCTCGACACACGGCCTCCATACAGCGCCGGAAATCCTCCCTTGTACACTTGCACGTCCTTGATCGCGTCCGCATTGAATGCGCTGAAGAACCCGAAGAAGTGATCGACGTGATAGACGGTCATGCCATCGAGCAACACCAGGTTTTGATCCGGCGTTCCGCCTCGCACGTAAAGCCCCGAAGAGCTCTCATTCGTGCCGCTGATGCCTGGCAGCAGCTGCAGCGAGCGGAAAATGTCCACTTCCCCGATACTCGGGAGGATCGCCATGTCGCGCGGCGAGACCGTCACTCGGCTCACGCCTTCGGTGGCGCGCATGATCCGGTAGTCGTCGGCGACCACGGTAATGGCTTCGAGTTCGAACGGAATCGGTGCCATGTCGACCACGATCCGGTCTGCCGACAACTCCTGACCGACTTCAACATTCCTGACGGTGAACCCCACCGAAGCCACACGTATGACAAAAGGCCCGACAGGCGCTCCCACGAGCACGAAGAACCCATCACGGTTCGACACTGTGCGCAGCGTGGTTCCGGCAACCGAAATGACCGCGTACGGCAACGTTTCACCCGTCGTAGAGTCCTGGACGAGTCCTTGCACCGTTCGCGTCTCCTGTGCTGCGACCGATCCCACGAACCCCATCATCAAAACAGCAACCAACACCATGCTCGCCCTGAACGTAGATTTTATCATCGATTGGGATCTCCGAATTGCTCCGTCGTGATTCACCGAACACATTGCCGACTCTGGTGCAGCAGATCGGCTCTTACAGGACGGCGTTACGAGTTAGACAGTCGATACCCGCCCGATGTTAGGCAGGGTTCCGAACCCGGTGACCCAATGCGGACGGGCGCATGATCTACGCGGACCAAACGCCCCATCTCGCCCTCAGATCGGGCTAACACTCTGAGCTGGCTGAATGTCCTTGATACGAGGCACGTCGAAACCGGACGACGGAACACCCGATGCGACCTTGGTCGATCGGGCCCGTCGAGGGGATCCCGACGCGTTCGCGGCCCTCGTTCGACGCCACTTCAAGAAGGCCTATACCGTTGCTCTAGCGTTACTTAGCAACGGCATGGACGCCGAGGACGTGTGCCAGGACGCCTTCCTGAAAGCGCTCGAGCGCCTCGACGATTGCCGAGAGCCCGACAAGTTTGCATCCTGGTTGCTGCAGATCGTTCGAAACCGTGCGCACAACTTCCGGGACTATCGCCGGGTGCGGGCGGCCGTAAGCATCGAACTGACCGGGGTGGCCGGACCCGAAGATGCGTCCGACGAAGCGGTGCAAGCCGACCTGAGGACCCGCCTCGGGCGGGCGCTCGGCCGACTGAGCGATATACAACGACAAGTGGTACTTTTGCATGACCTTGAGGGGCTGAAACACAGGGAGATTGCGGAGCGTATCGAGATCTCGGAGGGCATGTCGCGGCAACATCTTTTCAACGCACGTAAGACGTTGCGCGAGATCTTGGGTCCGACGGCCTTGAAGGAACACCTCCATGAATGACACGAACGACAACCCGATCAACTTTGCCTCCATCGACCCCACGGCCGATCCGGCGGAATTCGACGGGCGTGTCGCGGCTATCAGCGCGCTGGCAGCTACCGAGCGGGCGGCGCGACGGGTCCGTTTGAATCCGGTTCTTCAGGTTGCGTCGTGGCGCAGACCAATGCTCGCTGCGGCTGCCCTCGTGGCGGTGGTGTCCGCAACGATCCTGATCCAAATTCAAGTCCCGCAGCCGACCCCTCAGATCGAAACAGATGGCATTGCCGAAGCGGTCGGCGTACCGCAGCAGTTGGCACAATGGATCTGGAATGATTCACTCCCGTCAACGGCAGACCTCTACGTGGCGTTCGAGCAATGAGCGAACCGAGTAGCCGCCCGACAACCCGTCGGTTGAGACTCGAGGCCATCGGACTGTTGGTTGTCGCGCTCGTCGTGGGCGTGCTGGTAGGCGTGACGGCCGAGCGTTGGCGCGTTTCGCAGACCGTACCCGCGCGGAGCGACGGCTTCCGAAGAGATTCGGGTCGCTTCCCGTCACCCTTGAGCCGCATCGAGATGACCGACAACCAACGAACGCAGATCGAGGCGATCTTCCGGTCCCGACGCGAACGGACCGATTCGATCATGCGCGAGATCATGCCCCAGATCCGCTTTCACATCGATGACGTCCGAGAGGAAATTGCCGACATCCTCACCGCCGAACAATTGGAACAACTGGATCGGGAATTCGAGGCGATGCGGTTGCACCGCGGCGACTCACTGGGAGAGCGACGGGGGTTCCGTGGTGGTCGAGGTGGCGGACGGCGACCGCCCGACGAACGGAGACGGTAACGCCACTCAACACTACACCGCGCACTAACGTAACTGACGTTATAGATGTCACCGGGGAGGGTAGCGTCCTTCCGTCAAGGAGATTGAGCATGCAGAAATTCAGCGCCTGGTTGATGGCGAGCGCCCTGACTGTGGCACTGGCTGTGCCCCTGAGTGCCCAGGATGTCGATATCTCGGGCCAGTGGGAACTCACCCGATCGGGAGGCCCGGGAGGCGGAGGTCGCGGCGGTGGCGGCGGTGGTGGTGGTGGTGGTGGTGGTGGTGGTGGTGGCGGTGGCCGGCGGGGCGGCGGGCCGACCATGATGGTCCTCCAGCAGGAAGGAAACTCCTTCACCGGCACGCTCGAGATGGGATTCGGCGAAGGGCAGATCCAAGACGGTGTTATCAACGGCGATGAGATTTCCTTCAAGATGATGCTGGAAACCCCACGAGGATCCATCGAGATGACGTACACCGGCAAGATCGAGGGAGATTCGATGTCGGGAACGTGGACCGGGAACTTCGGTGGACGAGGTGGCGGTGGCGGTGGCGGTGGAGGCGGAGGCGGAGGCGGAGGTGGCGGCGGGGGTGCAGAAATGACCAGAGAGTGGAGCGCGAAGAAGATCAGTGAGAAGTGAGAAGTGAGAGGTGAGACGGCCGCCCATCCTCACCTCCGGGGGTGGTGGGGCGGCCCTCTTACTTCTCCCCTCTCACTTCTCACTAAAAGAGTCTGATTTTGGTAATGCGCCCGCCCGGACCCACCGCCCATCCGGCGGTCGGGCCGGCGAATCCCACCGCCCAGTAGTTCAGCGTATCAAGACCGCTCCAGCTCGAGCCGTCATCGAGGGAGTACGCAGCGCCCTGAGGCCCGACTGCAACCAACGTTCCTCCCCGGGTGCCTGGGACATACGACGCGCCGTAGACCGCACCGGGAAACGCCATCCTGCCACCCACCATCCACGTAGCTCCCCCATCATCCGTCGATGCCACGTTTTGCGTGTAACTCACGGTATCGGCGATGTCGCCACCCAGTGCAACTCCGTGCATGTCGTCTCGAAATACCAACGAGAGAATGCCCGACGAACTGCTGCCGCTTACGACCGGAGTCTCGACCGCCAACCACGTGGCCCCGCGGTCCGTCGTCGTGATGACCCGAGCGGTGTCTCCAGCCCCGGTGCCTATCGACGCCGTATTTTCTCCATGGGTCACCAAGCAAGTCCCACTCGCCGCAAAGCCGCCCTCGCTCCCTTTGGCGGGCGGAACGGCGTCACTCGATATTGGACGCCATATCGCGCCTCCATCGGTGGTGCGAATGATGAGGAATCGACCGTCCACCGCGTCGCTGAACGCCACACCAGTGTCGGGATCCCAAAAATCCATGCAATCGTAGAACGCCTCGTCGACGTCGCTGGTGAACTGTAGGGTCCAGTTCTGACCCGCATCCACCGTCTTGTAGATGCGCGACATGTCGGAGGGGCCCGCACTCAGGAGATACGCGGTATTGGCATCGACCGCATGCACGTCTCGGAATTGGAGGGTGTCGGGGCCGGGGACCACCCCGACTTCCCACGTCGCACCTCCATCGACGGTTCTCGCGTACGTCGCCCGGTGCCCGCTGACCCAAACCACGTTCTCGTCGACGACACTCACCGCCTGCAGCAGCGAAGTCGTCCCCGAGGTCTGAGCTTCCAAGATGGGACTCGGTTTGGGCGGACGCTGTTCCGCACATCCCGCAGCGCCGACCGTGAGCATGCACCACAGGGCCGCTCGTGGGAGGGGACGCGTCATCTGCAATCAGATTGCGTTGGGATCATCGGACTTTGCGGAGGCGCCCATGATGAGCCGAAAACCGTTGGGCTCTCCCGATTCATTCCGGAGAAGCTTCCATTCCTTGCCCTGCTCTTTCCCGGTGTCGATCGCTTCCATCATCGAAAAGAACTGGCGCTTGATATTTCGATTGGGATACCAGATGATCCCCGCTCCAATCGCACCGGCGACGAGGTGGGATACCATCGATTCTAACAGCTCCATGTTTCGGGCTCCGTGTGGGGGTTTGATGGCGCAAACAGGTGTCGGGAGGCTCAAGAATAGCAGGAGGCCAAGGCCCATGACCAGTGCCCGTAACAGGACCTTACCCCCCCCGCTGCTTTCCTCTATAATGGGGCGTTGGAAATCGCAGCGGCATCCACCATCGGCATCCGCAAAGGAGCTGTGTAGATGCGCAAATTCTTGACGAGCGGAGCACTCGCCGTGCTGTCGGCCGGTTTCATTGCAGGACCAGCTCTGGCGCAGCAAACCGAAGGACCTCGAGTTCTCGAGGTCGGCGAGATGGCTCCGGATTTCGAACTGATCGGGGCTACACGGTACGGGACTTTGCGCGACCCCGTCAGACTCAGCGACTACAAGGGCAAGACCATCGTGCTCGCGTTTTTCTTCCGAGCACGAACACGTGGCTGAACGATTCAAATGCATGCGTACCGTGATCAGTACGCCAGTCTTTTCCGCGGTGGCCGTGACATCGTGCTCATCGGCATCAGCACCGACACCCCCGAAGCCCTGCAGTCGTGGGCCGAGGACGACGAGTTCCCGTTTCTGTTTGCGAGCGACCCAGAGTCCGCAGTAGGGCAGCAGTACGGCGCCATCCGTGAGATGCGGGATGGGGGGCTCATCGACAACCGGACCCTCTTTATTATCGACGCGGAAGGCCGCGTGGCTTGGCGCGCGGTGCCGTTTCGGGAGGTCGACCCGATGGCTTACGTCGAACTCGGCGAGGCCCTGGACCGCATCGCCCCGGTGACCGAGGCCGAAATGCAGTGACGTGGCGATAAACGGCCAATGGTCCTAGACCTGAACGAGGGGCTCGGCGCGTCGCCGGGCCCCTCGGCGTTTTGGGCCCACCGAATGTGACCAAAGGCTTTGACCTGCGATCCAGCAACCCACTAGAATTGGGCAACTCCGAACCCCATATTGGGCCGGCTCGGCGCTGCCCGCGACCAACGGCGCCGGCCTCACGAGCCCCCGAACGGACCCAGCGTGACCGACCTGACAGACCGTGAAATCGAAATAGACCGGGCCCTCGTCGGGCGCGTGATGAATCTGATGGCAAAGTGCCATCGCGCGATCATCCTTTACTTGCCCAACAATCCCGTGTACCACGAAGCGGTCCGGAACGTCCAGGCCGGGTTTCGCGAGCTGTGGGAGGAGTTGGATCAACTCATCCTCCGTGTGAGAGAGGGAGGGCTGGAATGGGAAGGCGATCTCATACTGGACGAGGAAGCCAAAGGAGACAGCATTTCTTGGGTGCTGTTCAAGGACGGTGTTCGTGGGGTGGTCTTGACCCCGGGAGTGGAGGACGACGAACTCGTCCGGTTCCTCAACTCGATCCATAGGACGCGCAACCTACCCGAGGACGCCGACGACGACCTACTGACTCTCTTGTGGGAACAGGACTTTCAGCACATCAGATACGACCATGCCGAGATGGGTCTCGACGGCGTACGGTCGATGCAACGCTCGGAGCAGTTCGAGTCAGCCCCGCCGCCTGCTGGCATCCAACAGAACGTCGAGGAAGAGGCCAAAACGCCCGAGGGCATCGTCAATCTCGACGACTATGATTCGACCCTCCACTTCCTCGACGACGACGAGATACAGTATCTCAACAGCGAGATCGAGCGGGAATACACCCACGATCTGCGCCGGATCGTGTTGTCGGGATTGCTCGACGTCCTCGAAGTACAGCACGATCAGACGTCGTTCGACGAGATCATTACCATCCTCGAAGATTTCATTCCTTACTTGCTCGGAGCCGGTGACTTTCAATCGGTCGCCTACATCCTCCGTGAATCACGAGAGGCAATCCTACGATCGGAGATGCTGGGACCCCAGCATCGCGAACGACTGGCCGCTTTCCCCGCCAAGCTCTCGGAACCCGACGCGCTCGACCAACTACTCCAGACGCTCGATGAGGCCCACGTTCACCCGACCGAAGAAGACCTGGGAGAATTGTTCCAGCAATTCACCCCCGCGGCAATGGACACCGTACTCCGCTGGCTGCCCAGACTCACCAACGAGCGAGCCAAAGCCCTTATCGCCCAAGCGACGGACGACCTCGCCGTGGCACATTCCGAAGCCGTCAGCCAGGCACTCGCCTCGGACAATCGAGCCGTATTGTTGGGCGCCCTGGGGCTCGTCACCAGATTGAAGCTTACCACGCACGGAGGCGTGCTCGGCAAACTCACGTCGCACAAGGACATCCACGTCCGGCAGGCGCTAGTGGACGCACTTGCCACCGTTGGCACACCTAGCGCATACATGCAACTCGAGCAGCTACTCGACGACGGCGATCGTGATGTGCGCATCGGAACCGTCAAGGTGCTGGGGGCGAAGCGACATGGATCTGCGCTTCCCCGCATCGAACGAGCACTCACGGGCAAGGCGTTCCGCACGGCCGATCTGACCGAAAAGCGGGCTTTCTACGAGGCCTTTGGGCTCGTCGCTGGAGAAAACGGCGTGGCCCACCTCACCTCTGTTCTCTTCGGGAAGGGATTGCTCAAACGCAAGGTCGATCCGGAGACACGGGCATGTGCGGCGATGGCACTGGGCAAGACGGGCAGTCGAAAGGCCCGGGACGTGCTGGAGAAACTGACGAAAGAGAAGGAGGCCATCGTCCGTAACGCGACCGAAAAGGCATTGAAGGAGCTTGGGTGACATGACGAAATCATCCGACGCGGTCGAGCCCAGGCGCCCCCCATCGCTAGCCGATGCAACAGAGGGCTCGGACGCCGAGTTGCGGCAGCGGGGCCGGGCGTTCCTGGTCGCATTTTACGCTGCCCTGAAGAACCTCAAGCTCTATCCCGTCGAAAACGATCAGGTGCAAAAATCTCTCGACGAACTGATACGTACCGCCGAAGACGTTATCGAGCGCGAGGGCGAACTAGAGGTGCGTATAGCGGGCCAACTCATCTTCGTGAACTCGACCAGACTGCGACTCGATCTCTACAACTACGCTTCGTTCAGCTACGTGCTGAACACGTTCAAGCAAGCGGAGGTTGGCGTTCTGCACGCCGCACCGGGCGTTGAACGTCGTGAGTGGCAGGTCTTTGTGTCACTCGTGCTATCGTTTGCTTCGCGCGACTCCACTCCCAACAAGCTATCCGAGTTGCGCGAAAAAATCGCCCTTGGTGGCATCACCCACATCACGCTCGACGCGTCTTCGGAAAGTGAAGCCGATGTTGCGGACGAAGAGCGTCAGAAGGAGGTCGCCAAACGCACGTACGAACGTTCGGTCGCCATCACCAACGAACTCGCAGAGAGCGCGCGGATGGGAAGGACCGCCAACGTCAAAAAAGTGAAGCGGGCCGTCCAGGGCATCGTAGATCAGGTGTTGAACAACGAGGTAACCCTCATCGGGCTCACGACCATCCGCGATTATGACAACTACACGTTCACCCATTCGGTCAATGTGAGCATTTTCGCCGTTTCGATGGGAAAACGGCTTGGCCTGAGCAAGCTACAGCTCTACGACCTCGGCATGGGAGCGTTTCTCCACGACGTTGGAAAGGCCCGCATCCCCATCGAGGTGTTGAACAAGACGGACAGGCTCACGCGACAAGAGTGGCTTAACATGCAGCTCCACCCAACGCATGGCGCGGTAACGCTGTTCAGCTTCCGAGGGCACGGTGACATCCCCTATCGGAGCATGATCGCGGCCTACGAGCATCACATGGGAATCCACCTCAAAGGCTACCCCCAGTCGCTCCGTCCTCGCGAGCTATCGGTCTTTTCCAAGATCATCACCGTCGCGGACGTGTTCGACGCCGCCACGAGTCATCGCGTGTACAAACACCGCGACCCCAAAAAGCCTCCCGAAATCCTTCAGGAGCTCCTGGAAGATCACGAACGTCTCGGCATCGATCTGGTGCTCGTCAAGGCCCTGATCAACCTATGGGGGATATATCCGGTGAGCACATGCGTCATCCTCGATACCTACGAGGTGGCCATCGTCCATGGGGTCAACCCCGA
>JAPULP010000254.1 GCA_027294815.1 Gemmatimonadota bacterium
CAGGATCGTTTGGAGCAACAAGAGCGCCTCGACGCCGTCAAGAAAGCGCTCGACAAACTGGCCGAGCGTGACCGAGAAGCTCTGCTACTGTGGAATGCCGGGCTCAATTATGAGGACATCGCGGCTGCCACCGGCTTGGCCGCCGGAGCGGTGGGAACGACGCTGTCACGCGCACGCCGCCGGTTGGTAGAAGCGTACGATGCATTGGAGAAACGTCATGTCGCACGTTGACGAAGGACAGATACACGCGTACCTCGACCGTCAACTCGAGTTTGCCGAAACGGAAGCTCGGGAGCGTTTCGAGGCGCATGTCGGCGAATGCGCCGAGTGCGCGGCACTCCTCGAGCAGGAGCGGAGTTTCCACGGTCGGGCGGCAGCGGTGCTCCAGCAAAGCGAGCCGGAGTTGGTCGAGGCCCCAGCGTTCGACGATATCGTGGCGCGGGCGACAGACCGATCCACATCGGCGTCGGTAAAGAAACTCAACCGGACCCGCTCGCTAGCTTGGGCCGCAAGCATCGTGGTTGCGGTTACCGTGGGTTGGTACGCCCGGTTCTCCGTTTCCGGTCCGTCACCGAACGAGCAGGCGCTCCAGGAACCACAGGCCATACTCGCCCAGAACGAAGTGCCGGAGGCGGAGGCGGCCGCCGACGCAGACGAGGCAACAACCGGCGTGGCGGACGCAGCGCAACCCGCCCCAACCGCACCTGCGCGGGAACGAGACCGGATATCGTCAGCCGTACAAGAAGCCGCAGGTCGTGGTTTTTTTGAAGACTCCGGTGTCGCTTCGGCCGTTGAACGAGAGGTCCAACGCGCGGTGTCTGCGGATCGCCGGGACGCGCCGGCGGAGAGACAGCAGCGGTTAGTGGCCAATCAGCTGGCAGCGGCCGCCAAGTCGTCCGCGCAAAGGGGGGAGGACAGCATCGTACCGGTTATCGCGCAGGCCGAGTTGCGAGCGCGCGAGTTGCCGGATCGGAATCGTTTTGCTGTTGCCGGAGCGCCGGCGGCGTTCAGCGACGACGAGGCATGGACAGACCTCACCCTACAGGAGGCGGAACGCAGGATCGGTCGTCGGATATTGATCGTAGAGGGACTGGAAATCTTGCGCGTATCTATCGAGTCGGTGGCCCCAAACACATCGGTACGGGTCGTACAGCGACTACCGTCGGGAGACTCACTCGAAATCATACAGGGGCCGGCCGCCCAATTGGAGGTTGTGGCCGGTGCCGTGCAGGCCCGTGCTGAAGCGGTCCAGGCCGACGAGATGGCGGCCAATGCGAGACTCGTGTCTACGATGTTTGTTGCTCGAGGAGAGGTATTGCTGACGCTGCGGGCTGCTGTAGCGCCCGACTCTCTTCAAGCACTCAGCTCACGCCTCCGCGAGTCGCCGGGTTCGAATTAGATCGGCCACAACGGAAACGGCGATCTCGGCAGGCGTATCGGCGCCAATTTCGACCCCGATCGGCACCTTGACGCGGTCGAGAGCTGCCTCCGGTACACCCGCTTTGGCCAGCACTTTCCAAATCACCGCTCGTTTGCGTTTACTGCCGAGCATTCCGACGTAGCTCGCCCTTGATGCGGCGGTTCGCTCAATGATGTTTGCGTCGTAACTGTGGCCTCGCGTGCAGGCAAGAACGTAATCGTCTTCGTCGAGCACTATTCCATCCAACACGGCGTTGAAATCTCCTACGATGATCTCGTGGGCATCGGGAACGTTACGATCGTTTGCGAAATCGTCTCGGTCGTCCGAAACGACGACATGAAACCCGGCCCGCGCGGCCGCTCGGGCGATCTCAGCGCCAACGTGCCCCGCACCAAAGATGATGACACGCGGAATGCGATCGATCCATTCCACGAAAACGGAGCGCTCCTGATCGACCAAGACCGCACCGGGGGGACGCTCGAACTCGTCGACAGACTCCAACGCGCTCAGGGCGGTGCCCACGCGCAGTGGCTGGCCATCGATAAGAGCGGATTTTTCCGGTCCACCGTTCCATTCGAGGCCGGTCAACACCTGTACGGGTAGCCGACCTGTAATGCCCGTCGCTATCGCGTCGCACAGGTCGGCCATTTCGGGGGACGGGACGACGGGCTCAAGGAAGAGTTCGACCGTACCACCGCACGAGAGGCCGATGTCGCCGGCGGTGTCCGCGTTGAGTGAATGTCGAACAAAGTTCGGCTTGCCCTGGGCGAGCGCCTCGAGTGCTTGGCCTACCACCTCCGCCTCGACACATCCACCACCGACGGTCCCTCGACGTCGCCCGTCGTTTGTGATGAGCATCTTGGCGTCCGAGGCCATCGGCAGCGAGCCACGCTGCCGCGCGACGGTCGCCAGCACCGCCGGCGTGCCGCTCTTGGCAAGCCGTGCTGCTTCTGCCCAGAGTTCCGCGCGTTCGGTCGTTCGTCCCATGCTACTAAGCTAACACGCCGAAATCTGTCGCCCAAGCACCACCCTTTGTGGCAAAAAACGGCGGGCAGATCGCTGATCTCCCCGCCGTATGACCTCTGTCGTTGCTTAGGGTCAGTGGTGACCCATCTCCTGTGCGCGGGCGGTCAGGCGTGGGCTCACCATCGGCAACGAGCGGGCAAACATGCCATAAGATGCAAGGAATAGCCCCAAGAAGCCGAGCGAAACACCAATCTCCGGCCAGCCGAAGACCGGACTGTCGATCAGTGACGGCTGAACGAGAAGATACCGCTCGAGCCAGAACCCGACGAGGCTGACCGTGAGAAAGATTGTGAACGTCAGGACGGTGGTTTTCGACCTGACCCAGATCAACCCCCAAAACGGAATGAGGAACACCATCAGTCCGACGGCAATCGCCAACGGACGCCAGTCACCCCACATCCGCCAGAACACGAAGCTGGTCTCCTCACGCAGATTCCCGTACCAGATAACCAATAGCTGGCTGTACATCAGGTACGCCCAGAAGACCGAGAACCCGAACACCAACTTACCGAGGTCGTGAAACTGGCTACGGCCGATGATCGCCTCCAAGCCCATCTTCTTGCGCCAGTAAACCGTCATCAGGCCGAGCATTGTGAGACCGGTGAGAAACGCGCCCATGAAGAAGAAGGCGCCGAACAGGTTGCTGATCCAATACGGTGCCAGCGACATGATGAGATCGAAGCCAAGGATCGAAAACAAGTACGCGTATGCCAAGATCAACCCCGGCGCGAGCCTGCTGAGCCGAGTGTCGTTCGTGGCGACCTGCTCCGGTGCTCCCGTATAGTCGCCGGCAATTTTGTCGTAAAGCCAACGACGCCAGCCCGACACGTGTCGTGCCAGTTCCGCCACGTCCGGCTTGAGATCGTGATACACAAAGGCAATCGCCAGGCCGAACACCACGAGCAGTGAAATAAGATCTCGTGTAAACACCCAAGGCACCGTGAGCCAGTTTCCGCGAGCGGGTGTCGGATGCTCGATCCACGGGAATAACTCGTTGCGGCCCAAGAACAGGATGAAGAAGCAAATCAGTGAGATCGGGAGGAAGAACACCGTCGCTTCCGCAAAACGGATGATGGCGCCGCTCCAGCGACTCTTTACCACCATTTGGATAGCGGCGAAGATGTTCGCACCAACGGCAATCCCGGTGAAGAACAGGAAATTGACGAGGAAGATTCGCCAACCGCGGGCCGGATCGTCACCGGTGATCTGCACGACGAAGAGAATTATACCGACAAACGCGAGCACGACGCCGGCCATCAACATGCGGCTGGCTGGTGCTTCCGCACCGCGGCGGAACAGCTCTTCGTGGTTCTCGCCGCTCATTGGGCGATTCCCTGCAGAATGCGTATGTAGTTCACGATGTGCCATCGGTCGTCGCTACGTACTCGCTGACGGTACTGCTTCATCAGGCCCCGCCCATTTGTGATGATCGCGTAGATGTATCCGTCGTTGTGGCCCTGGACTTGGGGCGACACCAGGGACGGAACGATCGGCATCACCGCGGTGATTGGACCATCACCGGCGCCTTGGGCACCGTGACAGAGCGCGCAGAAGATGTCATACCGATCCCTGCCACGCTCCAATGATTCAGCCGTCCGCGCAACTGGGTTCTGGAACGTCCGCCCCATGGCCTGGATGTTGGCCGGCGTCGGCACGAGTTGTATCGGTGGCACGAGGTCGTCGAGCCCCGTGATCGGGACGGTACCATCGACCGGCTGCCGA
>JAPULP010000255.1 GCA_027294815.1 Gemmatimonadota bacterium
CGGTAGTTCACGCCGTACCCGATCACGGGCCAGCCGTAATTCATGCCAGGGCGAATGAGATTGAGCTCGTCTCCCCCTTGTGGTCCGTGCTCGGTGGCCCAGATGTCTCCCGTCTCGGGGTGGATCACGAGGCCTTGAGGAGTCCTGTGGCCGTAACGCCAGATCTCCGGGCGGGCGCCCTCCCGGTCGACGAACGGGTTGTCCGTGGGGACGCGACCGTCGTCATGAATTCGGCTGATCGTGCCGTGATGGTTGGAGAGATCCTGCGCTGGGTGAGCTTCCAGATCGCCCCGGGACGGTACCTGGCGGTCTCCTGCGGTGATAAAAAGATATCCGTTGCCGTCAAACGCGAGGCGCGATCCGTAGTGTCCGCGCCCACGCGCCACCGCCTCAAAGATCTCCTCGACATCCGTGAGGCGATCGTTTTCGAACCGGCCGCGCACCACCGCGGTGGTTGCACCGGCCCCACTGTCGGGGTAGGGCTTGGAGAAGCTCAGGTAGAGCAAACGGTTAGAGGCGAAATCCGGATGCGGTACCACATCGAGCAGTCCGCCCTGTCCCCGCGCGAAGACTTCCGGCACTCCGGGCACCGCATCCGGGAGGAGGGCCCCGTGGCGGACAATGCGGAGTCGTCCGGGTCGCTCCGTTATCAGCATGTCGCCGCCGGGAAGGAACGCGATGGACCAGGGGTGCTCCAGCCCTTCCGCCACCGGGACAACGCGGTAATCGTGGAATGCCGACCGCATGACCGGCGACTGGCCGGTGACAGGGGTCGCGACCGACAGGAGGAGCCCGGTTGCCGTGAGTGTCAACGAAGTTCGGATCATCTCAATGTCCTCAGTGCACAAAAAGGGTCAGCGCCCGTACAACGGGGTTCGGGGTTCGGAGTTTTTAACTGGTGCATCGATTGGCATCGGTCTTGGCACTGAGACCCGACCCCCGACTCCCGACTCCCGACTTGGGCGTCCGGTTAGCGCAGTAACTTGATGGTAGGCGGCAACGAGCGCAACATGAGAGGTGAAAGGAACCGCTGCCGCGGATTGATTATTCGGACACGGATTTGGCGTCGCTCGGCGCGGTTCAAGGAGCCGATCCGCGTTCCCGGGGAAATCATCCGTGTTCTAACGATCAATCTGTGGCAGTATTACCGATTATCGCGTTTCATCCCAGGATCAGGCGAAACAACCGGACCCCAACAGCAACGGGTACCAGCAGCAGCACGGATAACACCGCGGCAACCACTCCCGCTTCGGCCCATCGGATGGGGTTGCGCATGGAACTCCGTTGCGGAAAATCGGGGAGGTCGAGTAGGGTCGCGTCTCCCGGATAGTACCGCAGCCGTACCTCTTCCTTGGTGCACGGTGTCTGCATGCGTCTGCCGGGCCACCACGCCGGTGGCTGGTCACCTACCGCGCACTCTGCCCGGATGTTCCGTGTGAACGCGCGGCCGCCGAAACGGAGCGGAACCATGTTGAGGAAGGCGTCGCTGACGTCGTGTTTAACGCGCAAGCGCTTGGCAGTTCCGTTGGGATCGTTGAAGTTGAACTCCCAGTAGTCGACGTAGGTCAGTCCGTGATCGGTCTCGACCTTTTCGCGTCGATGGGTGGCGGCGGCTGCGACGACGACTCCACGCCGTTCGAGCAATTCCGGAGTGTCCTCGATCGAGAAGACGAATACGCCCGACCCGGTCGCCACCCACCAGAGCATCCATCCGAAAGTGGCGAGCAGGAGAGTGGTTCGGAGTAGCGGGTGCGCGAGGAATGGGATATGGAAGCCGGCCACCGACTTGCGCGGAAGGGGTGTACTGTGCGCCACATCCCTCGTTGGAACACGAGGTGGTTGAATTTTTCCAAGCCGTTCTAAACCGTCGTGAATGGCGTGTCGGGCGTCTAAACTGCGCCAGTAGTCAGTATGGCCGATGGTTCGGCGGTCTCTCATGCCGGTTGACAGGTCGCGGCCGTTAAAGGGTTTCAGATCGAGGTCGCCGCCCATGTAGTCTCCGGGGCGGGAGACGTTGAGCCACCGAAACTCCTCCAGACGCCCCGCGATCAGATCGATCAAGTCTTCCATGTATTCAGGGAAGAGGGTGCGCGGATACAGACGCAGGAAATATCGGCGTAACGGCGAAGCCATCGTCACCAGAAGAACGCGATCGCTAGTCCTCCACTGCTGTGAGTGCAGGATGGAATCGAGTGCGATCACCGAACCCAATCCTTGCCCGGCCAGAACAAATTCCCGGTCCTCACCGGCGCGCACTCGAGACTGCGCAATGGCCTTGTCAAGCGCTTGCTGAATCCTTTGGCGGTACCCCGGCTCGCCGAGATATCGGAACAGGTCGAGCACGGCCTTGATCGGTCCTCCGATGGGTCCGCGCGCCCAGAGTGCGCGCAGTCCCAGGAGTGCGCCCATCGTCATGACCCAAGGTACGAGTGCGCCCACGCCGGAAAGAAGAAACACCGGCAATCCGACCACCGCGAAGAACGTCCACAGCAGGACCGAGTCTGCGGCGAGCGCGGCGATCGTCAGGATCATGATAGGCTGCAAGAACAAGAGGACGATACTGCGGAACGTGACAATGGCCGGGCGCGGCGACAGGGTGAGGAGCAAACGCAAACCACCGAGTCCGAGGAGCAGGGTAGCTCCGGCGGCGATTCCAGGCTCCAACCATCCCACGGCTGCGGCGAGCCACTGCATGGGAGTGAACGTGACCGTAGGAAGACCGTACCACGCAGCGGGTTCCAACACCACCAACCCGACGATCCACCTAACGATCAGCACGGCCACAAGACCCGACACCGCCCATTGCAGAAGCCGATGCAGACGTACCTGCCAGGCACCCACCATCGTATCCAATGTGTGGATCCCGAACTCCAAACCCATGCGCGACGCCGCACTGATATTGGCGGCGTTCCGCTTCAGAAACCCGTACAGATTTCGCGTTCCCTTGTGACCGGCACGAGGAACCACACCGTCCCAGTCGAATGCCCGGGTCACCACCCGATCGTACTGTGGCGAGTCCGCGAAGTTGGCGTCCATCGCCCGCGCGATGTCAACGCTCGGGCCGCCTTCGTGAATTGCGATGGCTGGTACTGGCACGACCGCTCCATGCCGGTCAACGATCCGGCGTGTGGAAATTCGAAAACATCCTGTTTAGATATCGATGAAAGATCGGCACTAGGGGACGTCGCGGGCGTGATGTCCATCACCCTGTGGCCGACGGATCTCGGCTTTCGATCTGCCAACCACGTCGCTTCTAGCGACATCAGCCCAGCCGTTGCGGCCACGGATGCAAAGGGACACAGGCAGAGGATTTCCAGGGGCATCAAGTGGCATCAAGGGGCATCACGAGGTCGCCAATGTACGGAGCCCAAGTCGCTCTTAGCGACATCAGCCGAGCCGTCGCTCTTAGCGACGGAAACACCCATGCCATGCCCCAACGGTGGTTCAATCGAGCACCGCTACGGACTTCACGCGCGCAAAGACCGAGGCCCCCGCATTCAGCTCCAATTGTGCACGAGATTTTCTGGTGATCCGTGAAAGGAGCAGATCCTGTGCGTCGGGATTCGTGGTCAAGCGAACCAGGCAATCGGATGGCGACAGATCGACGATATCACGGATGGTCAGCGGTAATTCGTTTACGATACTGCTCGCCGTTTGCGGCTCCAGCCCGATGCTCACATCGCGGGCGTTGATCTGCACCTTGATGGCCGTTCCCGGTTCTTCGGGACGTTCGTGAATGGTGAGATTCCCCAGGG
>JAPULP010000256.1 GCA_027294815.1 Gemmatimonadota bacterium
TTCATGTATCCGACCAACCCCGGTCCGGTGATAGCGAAGATCAGCACTAACAACCAAAACGCCGATCTGTCGCGTTGTTTGAGTACAGACGCCCCGTAAATCCCGAGTGATGCAAACGCGAGCGTGAACGGCAGCCGACTCGGCGCGAAAAGCGGTGAGCGTTGGTCCAACCCCATCGCCCACTGCCAGTCGAAGTACTGCAAGTAGTTCCGGATCTGGAGCCACAGGAGACTGAACGTCCGGCCCGGATTGCCCTCACCCGACAGGTAGAGGGGATTGTCGGTCGGAAGCCGCGTCGGGTATTGCTCGCGTCGAATCACGGAGAGCAACGCATCCCACGTGGACGGATCCGACATGTTGAGGACTGGGAGGTGCGCGGCCCGGATATAAAGGAAGAGGTACGTCGACACCCCGACGACCGAGATGGCCAGCAGCGCCAGTGCGAAGCGAAGGGAGCCTTCCCGTGCGGCCAACAGTGTGGTGATCAGAAATACCGATCCGGCAAACATCAGTAATGCCGCGCTTCCCAAACCCGTTCCGATCAGCAACACCCACGCCGCGCCGAACACCGACCACTGCACCCACTCGGCCCTCGCCGCGCGCGCGTCGGGTAGCGGATCGGTCCGCAACACGTGTAGCATGAACCCGACCACCGCCGGACCAACCAGCAACGCCAGCAAGTGATTACCGGTCGAGAACGCGCCGATGTAGGTCATCAAGCACAGCATGCGAATCGCCTTGGACGTCCCCCGGTGCTGACGCCACACCATGGCCAACCACGTCGTGATCGCGATGCTGAATCCGGCGATCGCGTAGACCTCCGTCTCGTTCGAGTTTTGCCACAGGGTGAAGGTGAACGCGGCCACGAGCGCCGCCGCCGCCCCGCCGACGTTCGCCCAAAGGTCACTCGTCTCCCCGTCTGGCCGCGCCAGAGCTGTGCGGACGACCAAGAACAAGAATGCCGCGGCTGCCGCGCTGAACACCGCGGTCATGAGGTTGACGCGGAAAGCATACTCACCGAACGGCAACAATGTGGCCCAGGCGTGCGACAGGAATACCCACACCGGCGTACCGGGTTGGTGCGGCACGCCGAGTACCTTCGAGGCCGCGAGAAACTCGCCAGCGTCCCAGAACGTGACGGTCGGCGCGAGCGTGGCGACGTATCCGGCGAGGACGGTGACGAACACGGCCAACGCCCATGCGAATGTCGGTTGCCACATCGAGTGCATGGTCGCGTGTACGCTGTTGAACCGCTCCCGTAAGGCGGAGCGCGCAAGGCCCGAGGCCTCTCTCGCCCAGAGCCCGATTCCACCCACGACGCCCGACTCGCGCACCTTCTCCGCGCTGAGTTCACGAAACACGGCAAGCATCTCGTCGCCGAACCGGGCGCGATACGCCGCGGGGTACGCCAGGAGGGCGGCGCGATAGAACTTTTCTGACAGCGTCAGTGCCGTGCGGTGCAGTGGCGACATCAACGCCCCCTCGCGAGCGCCACGTTACGCACCAATCGCTTTTCTTCGGCGATGCTCACCAATTCGACCATCCGGTTCACCTCTGC
The DNA here is from genome assembly GCA_027294815.1 of Gemmatimonadota bacterium. Lineage (GTDB taxonomy): Bacteria > Gemmatimonadota > Gemmatimonadetes > Gemmatimonadales > GWC2-71-9 > B3T1B10. The sequence goes on from JAPULP010000256.1 coordinate 1,559, forward strand.
CCGCGCGACTTTCCGACCCAGCCCCGTCAGGCAGTAATACCGCCGCCGCTCATCGACGTTCACCACGTCCTTGCCCGAGTCGGTCTCCTCGATCAGTCCGTCGCCTAGGAGACGCTTCATGGCGGCGTAAAGTGTGCCGGTACTGAGCATCACGTCACCCTGGCTGCGTTTTTCCACTTCTTTGATGACAGCGTAGCCGTGTCGCGCCCCGTCGGAGATGGCCAGCAGAATGTGAAATACCGGTGGAGTTAGGGGAATGAAATCGTGCGGGGTGGGTGGCGTTTTCGGCATCCTGGCTCCGGTCTACTATGGCGGTGACAACTATGTCGTACACCGCCATAGTAGGCATTTGCCAACCACGGGTCAAGGCGGCGGGTGGCTATTCAACTGCACCTCGCCAGCCACCGACCGATGCCCAGGTATGTCCGCCACTGACGAGCACAGGCTCACTGGGCAGACGTTGCTCTGGACATCGCCTGCTCCTCGAGCATCCTCAGCAGGTCACTTCGCACGTGCCGCCACGCGAACTCCGCACCGATGCCGCGCACGTGGTAGTCCATCCAAGCCATTTCGGCCACCGACTTGACCATCTGGTTGCGCGGATCGGGGATGCCGTGCGTATCCCCAGGATACATGAAGAATTCGACCGGCACGCCGAGCTGCTTGAGCGCCATGTGCAGCTCCACCGCCTGCGGGCTCGGCACCCGAGGGTCGCCCTTCACTACATGGATCATGGTGGGCGTGCTGGCGTTGGTAATGTACTTGAGCGGCGACTGGTCCCAGTAGGCGTCGAAGTCGTCGTAGGGGAGCTTGCCGCCGAAGTACTCCTGGCGGTGACGCTGCCCGTCCGTCTGCGCGTACATCGAGATCCAGTTGGATGCTCCGGCGCCCGTGCTAATGGCCTTGAAGCGATCGGTGTGCGTCAGGATCCAGTTGGACCAATGACCGCCCGCGCTCCACCCCATGGCACCCATGCGGTCACCGTCGACGATGCCCTGCGCGATCAGGTAGTCGACGCCGGCCATGATGTCCTCATACCCCTGGGGGAAGTAGTTGCCGTTGATGTCGTTGAAGGCCTCACCGTAGTTGTCCGAGCCCCTGTAATTGGGCTTGAGCACGGCGTAGCCCGCGCCGGCGTAAACCTGGACGGAGGCGTTGAAGCGGTTCAGGTCCGCACTCGATGGGCCGCCGTGAATCCACACGATGAGCGGGTAGCGCTCTCCTCGCTGGTACCCCACAGGGAGCGTCAGCATCCCGCCCACCTGCTGGCCGTCCGTTGAGCGCCACGTGATCTCCTCCTGATCGCCGAGCGCGAACCCGCGCACTTGCGGATTCACATCAGTCAGTTGGCGCCACGCCGATCGGGTTGATACCTGGTCGAGCGACGGCACCGTGTAGAGCGCGGGGGCCGTGGACCCATTGGAGTAGGTAATCAGGATCACGCCGGAGTCCTCGTCCCGGCTGACATTCAGTTGCGCGTCCTGATCGGTGAGCTGCCGCACCGTGTTGCTGCCGACGTCGAGCGCCATCAGCTGCTCCGTGGTGCGGATGCCCTGGTTGAAGTAGATCGTGTTGCCGTCCAGCGACCAGAAGTCGATGCCGACGCTGCCGTCGAACGAGTCGCCGAGTCTACTGAAGTCTCCGCCACGTTCATCTACAGCACGGAGGTAGACGCGTTGGGTCAGCCCGCGAGCATAGCGTGTCATGTCCCGAGGCCCGACGAAGGCCACCCAGCGCCCGTCGGGCGAAAAGTAGGGTCCTCTCTTGCGGATCTCCACGGCTCGGGTGAGCTGCTCGATCTGGCCGGTGGCCGCTTCCACCAAGTACAGCTCGGTGTAGAGGTTGGACTGACTGCCCATGTTGGTGCCGCCTCTAGTGCGTTCGAAGCGGTCGGACGAGACCCCTCGGAAGCCGACCCAACGGGAGTCGTCGGAGATCGTGAACCCCGTCACGGAGATCGAGGGGTCGCGTGTCAGGCGGGTCGCGCGCACCGGATCCAACTCGAGGGCCCAGAGGCTCTCGAGCGGCGTGTCCATGTGATAGACGTTGACGGTGAAGTCGTTCTCGAGGCGACGCTTCTCGTCCGTGTCGACGCTGTCGGCCGAGACGAAATAGATCCGCCGGCTGTCAGGCGCCAGCTCCCAACGGCTGACTCCGGCGGGCTGCCGGGTGAGCTGTTCCTCCTCGGCGTCGCCGACCCCGATGGCCGCTACCGGCAGTCGGTATAGCTGCTCCTCATCGGACTTCCCAGCGCGGAAGACCAGCGACCTCCCGTCCCGGCTGAAGGCGAAGTCCAGAACACCGTCGGGGGCGTCGGTGATGGGTCGCGCTTCACCGCCGTTGGGACGCAGAAGGTACAGCTGGTTCCGGCGGGCAGCATCGGCCGGGGCATCGCGGTTGGACAGGAAGACGAAGAAACGACCGTCCCGGGACCACTGGGGCGAGGACTCGTCGTGCTCTCTTGTGAAGGTCATCTGCCGCGAGGAAGAGACTCCATCCTGGAGCGACACGAGATGGATGTCCGACTGGTCCTGCGCTTCGTGCCAGTCGGGTGTGGAAACCGTGTAGACCATCCAGCGACCGTCGGGGCTGAGCGCCTCTGATCGGACGGAGCGCATGTTCTCCACGTCTAGGAACGTCACGGGCCGCGGGGCCTGGGCCGCTGCCGTCGCAACAACGGCGATCGTGAAGAACAGGGCGGCACCGGGTCCGGCGAGCGAGGCCCTGGTGGGCCGGTGGCTGAGGAGTCGCATGGGTTCTCTCCGCTCAAGGGAAGGTGTGGTACATCCGATTGTGCCAGTCGCAGCTCGACCGATAATAGTAGGTGGAGCTCACCACGGTGAGGGTGCGCAGCACGCCGTATGTGCCGAACTAGGATGGCCCGCCAGTTTCCCTGGCTCCGCGTCTTCGTGGAAGGCGTCGAAAACGCTGTGCATGGTTTTGTTGAACTCGCTGGCGACGCTCCTACAACACGGCCCCCAGCGCTACTCAGCTACGTCGCGGGCGGCAATCGTGACATGAAGGCTGCATTAACGATTTCGACTTGCTCATTCACCTACCCTTGGGCCAAGTTGACCGACGGTCTCGGCGTTACGTCGAGAATCTCCAGATCTCATTCCCCGTTCGGAGTCGTGCCATGATACGCTGGCGTGTCCACCAAAGAAGCCGCACTCTATCGATTGGCCTTGCCGCCGTTACACTGACGTTGGTCACACCGTCGCTTTTTGCTCAAGAGCGTTCCTACGGCGATGTCGTCACCGCATCCGCCGAGACGGACCGCGGCCTGTTCGATGTGCATCGAATCGACGACCGCGTGCTCTTCGAGATTCCCGACTCGATATTCGGCCGCGACATGGCCGTCATGAGCCGCATTGCCAAGGCGCAGACGGGAATGGCTCGTGGCGGAGACCGCTTGTCACCCAACATGGTGGTGCGTTGGGAACGGCGGGAAGGAAGTGTGTACTTGCGCGCTGTTTCCCACGAGAACACTGCGGACGAGGGATCATCGATTTACCTCGCCGTTGAGAATTCGAATTTTGCGCCAGTCCTCCAATCCTTCGCCATAGAAACCCGCGGCGACGGCACGACCGTCATCGACGTGACCGACCTCTACATGGACGACGTCCCGGCGTTCTCGCTCCCCGCCAACCGGCGCACACAGCTCGGCGTGCGACGTTACGATCGGGAGCGGAGCTGGCTGGAATGGGCCAAGAGCTTCCCCATCAACGTCGAAATCCGCGTGGTGCGCACGTACGAGGCAGATCAGCCTCCGTCCAATCCGCGCGGCGGGACGGTCTCCTTCGAGGTGAATCACTCAATGGTGTTGCTACCGGAGGAGCCCATGATGCCGCGCCTGCAGGACGAACGCGTGGGCTTCATCTCCATCGCGCGCACGAACTACTCGAGGGACTTCCAGGGCGTCCGGCCTGATCGCTACGTCGTGCGCTACCGTCTAGAGCCCTCGGACCCCGCCGCCTTCGCGAGGGGCGAGTTGGTCGAGCCCATCAAACCCTGGGTGTGGTACATCGATCCGGCTACGCCACCCGAGTGGGTTCCCTACATCGAGGCCGGTATCCTGGAGTGGAACGAAGGCTTCGAGGGAGCGGGATTCAAGAACGCCATCCAGGTCCGCATGGCGCCCACCGAAGAAGAGGACCCCGAGTTCTCGTTGCTGGACGCCCGCTACTCGGTGCTCCGCTACGTCGCGTCGCCAACGCGCTCCGCCAACTCCGGCGGTGACGTCGTCGACCCGCGCTCCGGCGAAGTCATCCGAGCGCACACGAACTTCTATCACGGCGTTTCGGAAAGGATGCGCTGGCAATTACTGTCCCAGGTAGCGGCCGCGGCAGACGATCCCCGCTACAAGGACGACGAGCTTCCAGAGGAGTTGATGGGCGAGGCGATCCGCTACGTGGTGTCACACGAGACGGCCCACTCCGTCGGCCTGCCACACAACCAGCGCGCGAACTTTGTCTTCCCCGTCGACTCCATCAGGAACCCGGACTTCGTCCGGCGCATGGGACACTCGGCCTCGTCGGTGGGGCGGACGCGATTCAACTACGCTGTTCAGCCCGGCGACGGCGTGCCGCCCCAGCGGCGCATGGGACTGTGGGATGCATGGGCGGTCTACTGGGGCTATCGACCCATTCCCGAGGCGTCGACGCCGCAAGAGGAGCTGGAGACCCTGAACCGCTGGATTGTAGAGCGTGCCGACAAACCGTGGTTCCGTTTCGCGTCAGCGCAGTTCGGCATGGACAGGGAGTGGGATCCCTACCGGATGACCGAGGGGATCAGCGACGACCCGGTCGAAGCGGCGATCCTCGGCATGAACAACCTCCGCACCATGGTGGAGAATCTCATGGAGTGGGTATTGGACGAGGGCGAGGATTACTACGAACTGGAGACGAATTACCTCCAAGCCCTCACGCAATGGAATCGTTACGCGGAGCACGCCGCTGCTGCGGTCGGCGGTTCGTGGACCCACCACAAGCGGTACGGGGAGGCGGGCCCGGTGTATCGGGCTATCGAGCCCGAGTATCAAAGGAAAGCGATGCGATTCATCGACGAGCACGTCCTGCAGACGCCGACGTGGGCGTTCGACATGGACATCCTCCGCCGGCTGGAGCACGCCGGCGCCGTGGAGCGCATCCGGGCGTATCAAGAATTGGCCGTGCAGCGCCTCCTCAACCACGCACGACTCGCCCGGCTCATCGAGCACGAGACCTTCCTGGGCAACGCCACGTACACCCCCACAGAAATGCTGGATGACACGCGGGAGATCGTGTGGCGAGAAGTCCGCGCCAATCGGCCGATCGACACGTCTCGCAGGAATCAACAACGGGCTTATCTGGAACAAGCTCACTTCCTACTACACGAGGCGACCTCTGACAGTTGGGAGCCGCCCGGGTCGGGGAACCTCCGTGTGGGGCGCAACGACGATCCGCCCCTGAACGCCGACCTGCACATCGC
>JAPULP010000257.1 GCA_027294815.1 Gemmatimonadota bacterium
TCGATCCGACGAAGTGATTGCGGCGTTTCGTCGGCGTGGCTTGGGCGCCCTCATCATGGTTGGCGGCGACGGGAGTCTCCGTATCGCGTACGAGCTTTGGAAGAAAGGACTGCCGGTCGTGGGTGTTCCCAAGACGATCGACAACGACGTTGGGGGCACCTTGGTCACTTTTGGATTCGACACGGCCGTTACAACGGCGACGGACGCGATCGACAAGGTGCGATCGACGGCGGAGAGTCACAGCAGGGTGATGGTCGTAGAATTGATGGGACGTTACGCGGGGTGGATCGCGTTGCACTCAGGCCTCGCCGGCGACGCGGACGTCATCCTGATTCCGGAGATTCCGTTCGACATCGAGAAGGTTTGCGACAAGATCCGGGAACGCGAAGCGGCCGGCCAGCACCACAGCATCGTCGTCGTGGCCGAGGGAGCAGCGCCCAAGGCGGGAGAGCAATCCTTGCGAGAACCCGCGAGCATCGGAACGGCCGAGCGTCTCGGCGGGATGGGTGAGAGAGTGTCAGCGTGGATCGAAAAGGGCACGGGTAAAGAAACGCGCTCGCTGACGCTCGGGCATCTGCAACGCGGTGGCAGTCCGACGACTTTCGATCGGCTGCTTGCGCTGCGTTTCGGGGCCGAAGCGACACGTGCGGTGGCTGCGGGGACCTTTGGGATCATGGTGTCATACCAGCCACCCACTGTGACCACGGTTCCCTTGGAGGAGGTGTTGGATAAGCCGAAGCGTGTGCCGCTCGACGGTGACGTGATTTGCACGGCCCGCGAGCTAGGCGTGGCACTGGGAGATTGATGATCTTCCACCGACCGTCTGTTTTTTCGTGACTCCCGTCCACACCATTCGCGACCACTATCTCCCGCCCGACCGGGACGCGTTCCGCCGTGCCGAACCTTCCACGGGACGAATCATCGTGATAGCGCCCACGCGGGCCGCCTGTGAAACGATAGAACTGGCGATGCACCTTGACGTCGATACGGTTCTGGAACGCGCGCACGGTGATGAGATTCGGGAACTGGCCCGGCGTCGTGTTGGATTCGGAATCGTCGCCGGGACGGGCACGGGTAAGACGCTTGCCATTCGTCCAATCGCGGAGGAGACCGTCGATCGTCCTTTGAGGGTGGGCGTTGTGAATCGCGAGCGTGAAGCCACGCCCGAGACTCCGACCTGGAATGTTGTGATTGTCACGACCGGTATTGCGCGGCGGTGGTTTCAAAACGATCTGATTCTTCCGCAAGACACGTTGGTAGTAGACGAAATCCACCAGACCTCGGCGGAGTTGGAGCTGTGTCTTGCGCTGGGTAAGCGCGTTGGGTGTCGCTTTATCTGGCTGTCGGCGACGGTGGACCCTGCGTTTTATGCACGGTATCTCAACTCGAACACCGTACTCGAGACGAGCGCATTCGACCCCAGCCTTGCGGCCCAAGTCACGACCCATTTCCGTGAGCCGCTGCGGTTTCTGGATGAAGGATTCATTCGGCGGATACAGCGCGAGCGACGGGGTGTTGCAGTGTTCTTGCCGACGCGGGCAGAGGTCGAAGATGTGGCGATGCAGATTGGCGATCGCTGGCGCGGCCTGCACACCGCATTCTATCACGGAGGACAACCCATCCGCGTGATCAGACCATTTCTCGAAGGCAAATCCAAGAAACCGTTCCTTCTCTCCATGACCGCCGCCGGGCAATCGGCGCTCAACGTGCAAGGACTGGACACCGTCGTCATCCACGACGCGCAGTTTGCGAACGTCATCGAGCACGGTAGGAACGTGCTCACTCGTCGATATCTCGGTGACAACGAACTACTACAGATGGCAGGACGCGTGCATGGGCGAGTTTCGAATGGCGAAGTCTACATTCTCACCGACCGCGGTCTGGACTTCGACAATTTGAAACCGACACCACCCGACTTTCAGCTCGCTGGTGATTCGGAACGGGTGGCACTGACCGCCGCAGCTTTGGGGATCGACCTCACCGAGCTGGACCTTCCCGTTCCTCTAGACAGGGGAGCCTACCATGCGGCTGTGACTCAATTGTCGGAGCGCGGCATAGTCGACGACGGCCGGCTGACGCAGTACGGACGCGACGTCGAGGCTCTGCCGGTGGATCGGCCGTGGGGAGAACTTCTCGTTCGCGCGGACGCGGATCTGATTCCATTCCTTGCCGTGGCGTCCAATGTCGACTCCTTGTATCGCATGACACGCGAGGAGCACGACCTGCGAGGCTTGATCGTCAGAGAGAGCGATCATCTCACTTCATACAACGTCTACGCCGAAGCCGTGAACGAGCACGGGTATCTCGGCAAGGTCTTTGGCTTGCCTCGGCATCTCTTCCATGACTCACTGGAGACATGGGCGGAGGAACGCGGGGTCTTGATCAAATCGATCGAAGACATGGCGTTGGGCACGGCGTCCGTGTATCGAACGCTGGAAGTCCCACTCCCGACAACCCTTCCCTACGCGACGGCCAAAGTATTGAAACGGTTTCGCCGTCTCGTAGCAGAGATGATGCCCTTCGACCTCGTCATCGACGAGCAGTTGCCCAACGGCGAGCGCGCCAAAGTCTCTCGTGGGTCGATGTGCAGCGCTTGGGGGGCAGTCGCCGGAAGGCTGCGATACTTCGCCTCTCGCTCCGGTGTGCCGCGTGCCGCGATCGAAGGGACCAGTCTCTCTCTCTCGCTCATCAAGCAGTTTGCGCGGCGAGCGCCGCCTACGGTCGAGTACCGGCGGATGCGTCGGTACGGGGGATTGTTCACGGTGCGTAGCACCGATTACTTCGGTTTCGAGCTCGAGCATGACCGTGAAGCCCTCATCGGCGAATTCCCGGAAAAGTTGGCTCAGAGCGCGCGTCACGCCTTGACCGTAGCCTTGAACGCGGGCATCACAGATCACCCCGACCAGCGGCGCATGAGACGTGCACTCGATCAACTCGGGGAGTACTGGCGCCGGTCCGGTGGAACGCTGCCGGAAGTCGATCCGGATCGCACGCATCAGCTCGTTCAGCGACAACTGGAAAGCGTCAACAGCCACGAGCAATTCCTCGAAACACCGCTCGAGCTGGACGTGTCCGCGATCGTTCCTCGGCAAGAGCGGCTGGAATTGGATGCACTTCCCAAGTCGGCTCTGGTATACGGAGACCGGGTGCCGCTGGACTACGAGATCGAAGACAACCAGGGGGTGGTGCGGATGCGGATTCGGGAAGGGCAAGCGCGACGCTTGCGTGCCGAGGACCTCCCGGACGTCGACCGCCCGTTACGCTTCACCGTCGTGAGAGGAAAACGCGCGGCCGTGCGCGCATCCGACCTCGACACATTGCATCAGGCGTTAGCGTCTTTGCCCCGCCGCAAAGAGCGTCACCAGCCTTCGCGCAAACACCGCCGCCGGCGACGCCATTAGTCGATCGGCTCCGTGAGCGACAACAGCCCGAGCCACGCAGCCGCGTAGGCGTTTTCGAGAACCTCCATGTCTCCTCCAGCCACCACCTGAAAGGCCATCCCCTGGACGATCGCTGCCATCAGCCATCCCAAGTGCTCGGGCGGGATGGAGGGCTTCATGCCGGCGCGCTCCAATAGCTGCTCGGTGGCCTCGGTGAGTTTGGTGCGAAACTCCTGGGCGGCGTTGTTGACCGTCTGGTCAACTTCCTTGTCTGACAATGCCCCGAGCGAGGTCCAGGCCTTCAACGTGCCGGATTGAGCCTCACGCTTGAGGACGTCCCAGGTTCTGTCGATAGCGTCCTGCGGATTTGGTGAGTCGAATGCCTGCACCCAGGCGGCATCCCGCTCAGCCGCAATGCGTTGAACGGCCTCAACCAACAGTTGTCCCTTGGTTCGGAAGTGGTAGTTTACCAATCCCTTAGCGCATCCTGCCTCATGTGCCACTGCCTCCAAGGTGAGGGCGGGAGCGCCGCGACGCCTGAGTAACGTTTCTGTAGCGTCCAGTATCGCTTTTTTCGTGGCTTCCTTAGATCGCGGCATATCTTTACTGACTGGTTGAACAGTCAATATAGGCAATCGGAGGAGTTTGAGACAGGATCGGCTTGCTCGGTGATCCAGCGTCTTGTTGGCGCCAAAATTCGCGACGGAAACGATGAAACCTTGAGGGGGGGTCGGGCGTATCCCTACGTATCCAGGACGTTTGAATGTGATGAATGACATGGAGTCACAACCCTTACGGGCCGCAGTCTTTTCTCCGTTGGCGAAGGCGGTTCTGGATTCGTTCAACGAGGGCGTCGTCGTGTTCGATCCCGAGGGCCGTTTGGCGTATGCCAACGGTCCCGCGCAAATGATCCTCCGGTCGCTTGGCAACGGGAGGGTAGAAGATGCCGAGACGCTCATGCCGAAGCTCGCGAGGTTGGGAGGCCGGGTCGCACAGCTTCGCGTTGGATCGCTGATGGTGGGGGAGGCGGTTTACCTGCCTGCGGAGCACGGGCCGAGTTCGCTGGTGGATCGCGAACGCCAGGCGATCGTGGACACACTGGAGAAGACCGGTTGGCGGCTGGCCGAGTCGGCGAGGCTGCTTGGCATTTCCCGCACCACGCTTTGGCGCCGCTTGAAGACGTACGGCCTGGATCGTGACCAGCGGGGCAACTGGGAACAGAGCACGTAACTTCTTTCCGCGCTGCCCGTACCCCTGGTAGCGGAGACTCACGTAGCTATCAAGCATGACGCCTTCCCTCCTGGCGCTGGCCCTCAGCGTCCTCACGCAATCCCCGGACACGGCGACGTTTGCTGACGCGGCGACCGAAGCATTCATCGTGCAGGCCCAGGGCCGCCACGCCTACCAAGACTCTCTGGTGCGGGATTATTCAGCGACGGTGAGGACGCGCATCGATGCGGGTTTTGGCCCGAGTCGGTTTGCGCGCATACGTCCAATCATGGCACACGAAACTGCGGCCAACATTTCGTGGTCGCTTCCGAACAATCTCAAGGTCGATGTCCTGGGGGAGCGTGCGGTGTCACCGTTTCCGAACGCCGACATCGAAGCCGAGTTCGATCGGCCGTGGTTCATCCCGCGGAGTTTGGGTGACAGCATTCGCATGGTGGACGACGAGCTTCCCACGACGGCAGCGGTGCATCCGCTCGCGCCTGGTGCCGAGAAATTTTATCGCTACGCAATAACGGATTCGCTCACGATGGTGATCCCGGGGCGCACGGTTCACGCAATCGGCGTTCGCGTAGAGCCGAAAGAGCTGGGTCCATCGCTCATTGCCGGCGACATGTGGTTCGACTCCGATACGTACGAGGTTGTTCGGCTAACGTTCGTGTTTGTGGGTCAGTACACATGGGTGAGTCCCGATGGTGAGACGCCGGCGGACAGCTCGACCGCACGCCGCGGCAACGTTTGGGCGCAGCGCATAGCCACACTCGAAGCGGATCTGGAGTATGCGTTGTACGATCGGCTGTACTGGATGCCGTATCGGCAGCTGCTACAACTCACCGTCGATATACCGTGGTTCCTGAATCTGAAGATTCCCATCCGGTTCATCACTACGTTCTCCGAGTACGAGGTCAACCAATCGGTTTTGCCCGTGTTCGAGGTGACGCTCGATAGCGTGCTGGAGGAGACCGACTTCGACGAGCGCTGGCGGCGTCGACGCGGAATGCGTTGTCGGGAGAGTGGGAGATCTGGGGTTCGGTGTAACTCCGAGACCGGATACGTACACGCGGGTCCCAGGCCCGACGGCGGGCAGTGGGAAATCCACTATCCTCCGCGCGATTCACTGCGCGCGTTCGACGGGTGGGAAGACGACTTGGATCTGGATCTCTCCCCCGAAGACGAACAGCGCCTGAAGGAATCCATTGCCACGCTCGGCGCGCTGCAAGAACAGTTGCCGGCGAGTTGGGTGGGGCGCATGTCGCACCACTTCGCGTTTGAGAACTTTGGAGACATCTTTCGATTCAACCGAGTGCAGGGTGTGTCGCTGGGCGGCGGGTATCAAGTTCGGCCGGGTCCTGCGTTCACCACGTTGCTTGGGATGGGACGGTACGGCTTCGCTGACAAACGGGTCACCGGCGCGTTGACGTGGCGTCGTGACGCACCGGGCGGTCGGTTGGATGTCAAAGCCTTCCATGACGTCCGTGAGGTCGAGCCGTGGACGTCGGGGTTGGGATTCGGCAACTCGCTCAACGCCATCTTCGCGGGCAACGACGACGCGGA
>JAPULP010000258.1 GCA_027294815.1 Gemmatimonadota bacterium
CGGACGCGCCCGACGTCGATGCCGCCGCGATCGAGACCGCGGGAAACGCCCTTCGCTCAACGGATGTCGTCTTGGGTCCCGCCACCGACGGAGGATACTACCTCATTGGGTTGGCGCGCCCGCTGCCGGAGCTGTTTCAGGACATGCCATGGGGTACGGAAGAGGTTTTGGATGCCACCCGGGCGGCGTGCAAAGGAATGAGAATCACGCCCGAGTTGCTGCCGGTGCTGCGAGATGTGGATCGGCTGAGCGACTTGAAAGCGCTCGGTCTCTGGCCCTCTTGACCCCGTCGTCTATGTGGAGCGATTTTCGCGGCGCTTCCCGGATTTCCCCGAATCGAGGCCGCATCCATGGCATGGAGGGTGATCGACACCGCAGACGAAGTGTGGCACGTGCAGGCTGCCGCGGAGCGTCGGGTCGACGAGAAGCTCTGGCAACTCACACTTTCTTTCCGTTGTTACGGTGGCGATCGGAAGTCCAGCGCTTTTTGGGCCACATACCCGCTCGAGTCGGGATCGAAATCCTCGCTGTTCGCCCTGGCTGACCGCATTCAGGACGACGAACTGCGAGATGTCCTGGCCCAACACTCACCATAGGTCCGCTCATGCGCTCACTGGCAGTTACCTCTGTGCAGGACCTTCGCCGTATCACCGAAGCCGTCGACCAATTGCGTGGACACTCCGTCGACGACGTGAACATTCGTTCGGACTGCCGGCAACTGCGCATCAAACTCGACGACGGACGATGTCTTCTGCTCACCGTGGTCGTCGATGAAGAGGGCGTACCCCGCCTCGATGTGGACGTGTTGCACGCACCGGAAAACCGATCCCGAGCCCAGCTCGAGGTACGGTTTGACACGGGCGAGTAGCCCACTCCGGAAATCGACCCGTAACCAGTGGCGCCTAACCCAGAAGCGACCGTTGGTACCCAAGGAACCAGTCATGCCGGACCGCCCACCGGATCGTCTCAAGTTCATAAGCCTAGAGTTCGAGAAGACCTCTGAGGGGCGGCAGGCCAAGGTCGTCCTCGAGGTGCAGCAGGATCTGAAGTACGTCGGTACTGCGGAGTGCTCGCAGGCCGCTGGCGGCGATTTGAAGTGTGCGGCTCTGGCGGCCGTGGACGCCATCCACCGGTCGGCGAGCGAAACTGAGTGGATACTCGAGCTCGTAGGGGCAAGGGCGGTGAAAGCGTTCGATGCCACCGTGGTCATTGTCTCGCTGTGGGCCCGGTTGGGGGGCGGCAAGCGCCGATTGGTAGGCTCGTACCTGGCGGAGGACGGTGGCGCGAAAGGGGCCGCCATAGCGGTTCTGAATGCAACGAACCGGCTGCTCGGTGTGAGCACGTTCTCAGGGTGAGTGTGTCCTCCGTCACCCGCCGGGAACCCTCGGTCGGCGTATGTTTGTTAGGTTGTAAGGACCCGTAGGAAAGGAACTATCGCGTTGTGGGCATGAGACTTACCATCCAGCAGGGTTTCGAACGAACCGCGATCCTGGCGGCGCTGGCGCTGTCGGGCTGCGCGGGGCGGTCTGAAGTCGCTTTGGTTCCCGAGGCCGTGCCGGTCACACCGGAGTCCCAGGTACTCCCCCGGATGCCCGGGATCGCGGTGGATGACTCGACCAGCGACGCGCAGGCGCTTCAGGCACTCCACGAATTGGAATTCCGCAGCCTTGCCAAAGGCGCGGACCACGTCCGTGGCGTAGTGCCCGCCGGAGGCCTGAGCAATCCCACCAGTGCTCGGGGTGGTACGGCGAGCAGCCCGGTTTCTTCACTCAACATCGAGGAGTTTGCGGGCCTGGATCGAGTGAAGTACTACGTAGATTTCTTCTTGGAGCCGTCCCGTGCCCGTTTTAACATCTGGTTGGGGCGGCTGGCGCGGTACGAAGGGATGATCCGCAATGTCCTGCGCCGATACGACCTCCCCGAAGACTTGGTCTATCTCGCGTTGATCGAGAGCGGCTACTCCAACACAGCCGTGTCGCGGGCCAACGCGATCGGCATGTGGCAATTCATACGGAGTACCGGACGCCAGTACGGCTTGCGGATAGATGGCTGGGTCGATGAGCGGCGCGATCCGTTCAAAGCGACCGATGCCGCCGCTCGCCACCTTTCCGATCTCCAGAAAGAATTCGGCTTCTGGTACTTGGCCGCCGCAGCGTACAACGGCGGCGCCACTCGTGTGTCTCGTGGTTTGAAACGATTGAACGAAGACGCGGTATCCGACTCGACCTTCTTCGTGCTGGCGGATAAGCGCTGGATCCGCCGCGAGACGCGCGACTACGTACCAAAGCTGATTGCCGCCACGATGGTGGCAAAGGACCCGGCGCGTTACGGGTTCGACAGCATACCGGCATTGGAGCCGCTTGTGTTCGATGAAATGACGGTTTCCGATCAGACCGGTCTGGACGTCATCGCCAGTCTCGCCGACACCACCATCCGTGCCATAAAAGAATTGAATCCACAGTACTATCGGAATGCGACTCCGCCCGGCGAGCAGGTGACCGTTCGGGTTCCCAGAGGATCCGGTAATCGAGTCGCGCAGGAGTACGCCCAGTTACCGCCGTCCGAGCGCGTGAATTTCGTCGAGCACACGGTTCGGCGGGGCGAGACAATGGGCGAGATCGCAGAACGGTATGGCGTCGGATTGAGCGCCCTGCGGCTGACCAACCCAAGGGTGCGGCCGCGCCGTATGCGAATCGGACAGCGGCTCGTCATCCCCCTGAGTGGGGCCGCGCGTTCGGGCCGTGCGCGCCCGATAGCGCGCGCCACTGTTCCGCCGAGCGGTCGTCACACCGTGCGGTGGGGCGACACGCTTTGGATCGTGTCACAACGTTACGGTGTGACGCTGGCTGAACTCCGACGCTGGAATGACATGGCGCCCGGAGCAAGCGGCATCAAGGTTGGACAGCGCCTGCGTGTCAGGCCGTAGTAGCGTCTCGTAGGGAGTCGACTTACTGCAGTTGGTCCGGGTCGTTCGGCAGATACCCCTCCAATACCGAACTTGCATATCCATTCCGCGGATCGAGACCGCTGGCAAGCAGTTGTTGCAATCGGGTGGGGCCGCGGTTGTACGCCAATAGTGCGAGTGAGAGGTCACCCGAATACTTCTCCAGCATCTGGTGCAGAAACCGGAAACCAATTCTGAGATTCAGCTCGGCATCGAACAGCTCTTCGTCCGTAAGATCAGGCACGAACATTCTGGCCGTTTTCGGCATGACCTGGGCGAGGCCCAGAGCCCCGGCCGAGCTGATCGCGCGGGGATTGAACCGGCTCTCCGCGTGCACGACACGGAAACCCAGTTCCGGATCGATCCGTTCGTGCAGCGATACGTCATAGATCAGCGCCGCAAGATCCCCGTCCAAGTTGAAACGCGCCGAGTACTCGAGAACGGTCTGTGCTCGTCTCAACTCGCGAGCGGGCGCTTCGGCCACGACGGAATCCAATACCACTTCCGGCAGGCGAAGACCGGCCAGCGTGACCGTCCCGGTGAAGATTCCGTTCGACACGTCGTCTGTACGACGCGCGGCGCCGAGCAGAGCGGCCAGAACCGCCGCGCCGGCGAGCAACGCCATGCCACGAAACGCGATGTGTTGAGTGACCGATAATCGGCCCACGGAACCGCTAGTCTGAAATTGCCAGTCAGTCATCTATGTCTCCCCGCCGCTGCGGCGGTGTTGTCATTCATTCCGCTTCCACACTCCACTCTTCCCACCCGATTTTTCCAGGAGCCGAACATCCTGAACTTCCATGTCGTGTCCTGCCGCCTTGACCATGTCGTACACGGTAAGCAGAGCCACCGTGACGGCCGTCAGGGCTTCCATCTCCACCCCCGTCCGCCCCACGCTGCTGGCCGATGCTATCACGTGAACGCCCGGTAGTGCCGGGTCAGGCGTAGCGGAAACCTCCACGTGGTCCAAAACAATCGGATGGCACAGAGGAATGAGATCCGCTGTTTTCTTGGCCCCCGTCGTCCCGGCCAGCTCGGCAGTGGTCAGAACGTCACCCTTGGGGTTGATGTTCCCCGCCAAGGCCTCAAAGGCCTCCGGCGACATCCGAATCCTGCCCTCAGCCACGGCCCTTCGGGCCGTCTCCGGTTTTGGTCCCACATCGACCATTCTGGGTCGACCCTCGGCGTCAATGTGGGAGAGCTTCATAGACTGTTACCGATACTGGATGCCAATACGGCCATCGACAGCTGAGGATTCACGTTTCGTTGCGTGCTCGCTCGGTGCTCTTCCACCAGCTTGAGAGCCTTTAAGTAGTTGTCCACGTTAGGCTTATCATGATCCACACCGCCACGAAGCTCCGATCGCAACTGCACCGCCAACGCGTCCAGCATTGCCCTGAACTCCCCCCGGGCACCCCACGGCGGTTGCAGCAACGCCTCCCCCACCCAGGCCTCCGGGCCCCGACGGATGGCGGTCAGGAAACGCTTCGCCGCGCGGTTGCCCTGGTCGGCTCCGTCGCGGACAGCGAGGGCGTTTGATATCGATCCCTCCGCCAAGACCGCGATTCGCTCTGCTTCCTCGGACTTCATGCCCAGCTCGGTAACCAGTAATTTCTGGACCTCGCCGTCCGTCAAGCGCCCCACGCGGATCGTCACCAGTCTGGAGCGGACCGTCGGCAGGAGTGCGTCCGGATTGGAGGAGGTCAGCAAGAGCGTCGTATCCGGGGTCGGCTCTTCCAGCACCTTGAGCAGCGCATTGGCCGCTTCCTGGCTCGACTCCTGGACGATGAGGCGATCCGCGTCCCCCACGAGGATCACCTTTCGTTTGGCCTGAAACGGGGTAATCCCGGCTATCCGATGCAAGAGGCGCACGGACGCCACCCGATGGCTCGATTGGCCGTCCATAGGGGCATAAATGGGGTTTCGGCGTCGCTCCTTGATGATCTCTGCAAGGGCCTCCTGCGCCTCCTCGACCTGCTTGTCGGCGCCGGCAGACCGGCGGCCCTGAGGGAGGGGAATGAACCAGTGCAGGTCGGGATGGCCGAGTTCGCGGACCTGTTTCGCGATGCGATTATCTGGGCCGGGTTCCGAACCGTCGTCGTGGCAAAAGAGCAATTCGGCCAGCCGAAGCCCGATCCGCTGTTTGCCCACGCCAGCAGGTCCGGTAAGGAGAACCGATTGCGGAAACCGGCCGGAGGCAATCGTGCCCGCCAGCCGGTTCATCAGCGCTTCGTGACCGTAAAGTGAGTGCAAGCTCATCGAACAGAAATGTAAGAGACCTTGACTAAAACGGTATTGGTGGAAGATAAGTCGTTTTCTGACAATCAGTTATGGTGTGTCAGCTAGAATCCTGAGACAGGTGCAAATCGTGGTGAGCACTCACTTTGTTGGAGCGGCGAGGAAGGACTGCTCAGCAAGTGGGCAGTGGGCAGTGGAGGGGTGGCATGGCCTCCTCCCTCCCAAACTCCTCCCTGGGGCGGGGGTGGACGGCCGTCAATCCCTCCCCCGCCAAATCTTCCACCGGTCCACGACGTCCGTTCCTCGCACGACGTAACACTCGTCGA
>JAPULP010000259.1 GCA_027294815.1 Gemmatimonadota bacterium
AGCCATCCGGCGTACAGGTCGATCATCTCTTCCGCCGAGTGTTTGCTTCCATCGCCCTTCTTGAAGACGTACAGGCCGTCTTCAAACAACTCGCTGGCAGCGACGTCGATCGTGATCGCGATGTCTTCGCCGGCCTTGAAACCGGCCGCGTCGATCGCCGCCATGACGCATTCGAGCGCCGCCTCGTTGGACGGCAGCATCGGCGCGAAGCCACCCTCGTCACCTACCGCGGTCGAAAGGCCTCTTTTGTGCAACACTTTCTTGAGCGCGTGAAACACCTCGACGCCCATCCGTAATCCCTCTCGAAACGTTTCGGCACCAATGGGCACAATCATGAACTCCTGCGCATCGACGTTGTTGGATGCGTGCGCGCCGCCGTTCAGGATATTCATCATCGGCACTGGAAGCACGTGGGCCATCGGCCCACCGAGGTAGCGGTAGAGCGGCAACTCCGCGTTCGCCGCCGCCGCCCGCGCCACCGCGAGCGAGACGGCGAGTATCGCGTTGGCCCCCAGGTTGCTCTTATTGGGAGTCCCGTCGATCTCGACCATCAACGTGTCGACGCCGATCTGATCCTCGACCGACATGCCCTCGAGCCTGGATGCCAGCGTCTCGTTGACGTGCTGAACCGCTTTCAGCACACCCTTGCCGCCGTAGCGCTCCGGATCGCCGTCTCGCAGCTCAACCGCTTCGTGCTCACCGGTGGATGCGCCGCTGGGCACGGCCGCCCGTCCGAGGATACCGTTCGCAAGAGCAACCTCGGCTTCGACGGTGGGATTACCCCGGGAGTCGAGAATCTCGCGTCCGTGCACTCCGATGATCGTAGACATGGCGGCGGCAACCTAGCCGAGCACCTCCTTGGAGTCAACGCGGAGCTGTTCGATGGCTCGCCGCGTTACCGCCATCAGCTCCGTGCGGCCTTCATAGTCCAGACCTTCCGTCGGGATCTGCTCGCCAAACATGATGGCGATTGGATGCGGGTCGATACGAAGCGAACCTTTGGGCAGTAGCGTGAACGTTCCGGCGCAATACACGGGAATGATGGGCACTTGGGCCGCGAGCGCCAAGACGAACGGTCCCTTTTTGAACGGAAGCAATTCCCCAGTGAGACTGCGCGTCCCTTCGGGGAACAGGACGGCACTCATCCCCTTCTTGATGTACGCCGCTGCGTCTTCGTAAGCCGAGAACGCGGCTTGGCGGTTCTGCCGGTCGATGTAGATGTGACCGGCGGCATCCATCGCCCGGCCCAAGAGGGGAATCTTGGCCAACTCTTTCTTCGCCACGAAGCGTGTCTGACCGGGGACGATGCTCAGAAGCGACCAGATGTCGAACCAGGATTGGTGGTTGGACGCGTACACGACAGGCTGATCCTTAGGCACGTTCTCGTACCCGTGCGTGCGCAATTCGACGCCTGACACCTTGATCATCCGCACGGACCAACGGCGCGCAACCTCGTCGTACACGCCGCCGGGTCGGTTCGGTATGCGAAGCACACCGGCGATGACCGCCTTGCTGGCGTACCACGCCGTGCATGCGATGAGGTTGGCAAGGAACCAGACGGTGCGGAGCATGCCCTACCCTTCCACCTCCTTGCCCACGGGGGTCGGGGGTCCTGGGTCGGGGGTCGGGCCACCCCGCTCCCCCCCCAATTTCGTTATCGAATGCAGTTCAAACCGCTTTTTAGAGCGAGCGAAACGTAACGGCATCGTCAAAAGTGTCGGAACGTCGCGAATCCGTCGACGGGCGTGCCGTTGCGCTCGACGCGGACGCCCGAACCGGCTTCCACTCGACCGACGCGGGTCAATGATAATCCAAAGCGCTCGGAGAATTCACCGGCGGCCGCCACGCCGTTGGGGAGGGCCAGGAGGAGTTCGTACTCTTCACCGCTCGTCATCGCCTCCTCGGGGCCGGCGGCGGCGGGGTGCACCGGAATGGCGTCGATATCGAGCACACACGCAACGTTGGACGCCGCGGCGAGGTGGCCGGTGTCCGCCAACAGTCCGTCGCTCACGTCGATCATCGCCCGCGCGCCGGCATCGCGCAACCACTGCGCTTCAGCAATCCTCGCGACCGGTTTCACGAATCGATCTCGCGCCGCCGCATCGGGTTCACGACGATCCTCCCAAGCACCCAACGCCGCGGCGGGGCCGCCGAGCCGTCCGGTGACGAACAGTCCATCACCGACTTCCGCACCGCCGCGCGTCACGGGGTCTTTCTCCATTCGCCCAACGACGGTCACGTCCAGCACCAACCGCTCACTCCGCACGATGTCACCACCCCAGATCATGGCGCCGGCGGCTTCCGCGGCGTCCGCGGCTCCTTTCATCAACTCCGCCACATGATCGTCCGGTTGCTCGTCCGATGTTCCGACGCTCACCGTCATGCCAAGCGGCGTAGCGGCTACCGCCGCCAAGTCCGATAGACCGGCCGTCGCCGCACGCCACCCCGTCTCCTCCCTGCTCATCCAACCGACCTGGAAGTGCGTGCCCTCGACCGACAGATCGCTCGAGATCGCGAGCTGTTCACGACCCACCTTGAAAAAGGCGCAGTCGTCTCCCGCAGGAGACGCGCGGCCGCCAATGCGGTTCCAGATGCCGCGGATTATGTCGAATTCGGGGCCGGGGCCGAGAGGGGTGTGGGGCATAAGATTTCAGATTCTAGATTCTAGATTCGAGATTCTAGATTGTGGGCAGTGGTTTCAAAATCTAGCATCACTGATCTAGAATCTAGAATCTGAAATCCATCATCCCTGCCCCTGTGCCCCCCTTGAATCAACCTCAAGACCCCACCGCCCTCTTCAAGATCCTTACAAGTCCCCCCTCCGTCCCCACCCACAGAAAATCGCGCGATGCACCTAAGTCGGTAACGGCACCTGGCAGGTCCCCGGGTCCTGCCGCACGGACGAACTCGCGTGTGGCGAACCGGAAGTACTGCACGCCGAGTTGGCCGCCAACCCAGACACCGTCTTCGTCCGCCGTGAGGGCCGTGAGGCGTCCCAGATCGCCAAAGGGTGTTTCGCGCGTCCAGCCACCGTCGCTGTCGCGCCACACAATCTGATCGCGCGTCGCGACGACGACCCGTCCTTTTGCGACCGCAAGCGCCTCGATTGGTTCGCGCAGCAGTGGGTCTCCCATCGGGCGCGTCACTCCACCCGCATCGTCGGCGACACGAAACACCCCGCTCGGTCCGCCGACCCAAACAGTGCGTTCGTCGTGGGCCAGCACGTCGAACGTTCCCGGGGCTACCTGCACGCTCGTTCCATCCTCATGAAGTACTGCAAGCCCCCGCGACGTCCCGACCCACAATCCATCGGTCGTGACCGCCAAAGCGTACGTGTCGTTGGCCGGCAGTCCGCCACGTCGATCGATGGTCTCCAAACGCCGCCCTCCGACAGCTACCACGCCCGCGTCGGTCGCCGCCCACCATTCATCTTTCCAACGCGCGATATCGCGCACTTCTCGGAAGCGATAACCGGGCACGCCTTGGCCTCGGTCGAGGCGGAACTCTTCGAGGTCCTCCCTCAGCCACGTGAAGCCGGGAACGTAGGTTGTAGGTTGTTGGGTGTAGGGTGTCGTCCCCACCCAGACCCCACTATCGGTCACGGCGATGGCACCGACGCCGTCGGCGAGCAAACCGAACGGCATGCGCTCCAGCCGCGCGACACCGGCGTCGTAGCGAACCAAGCCGAGGCCGTTGGTTCCAAAGTATCCGATACGATTCATGCGATCGGCGGCGCCCGAGGTGTAACGGTACAGCCGGCCCGGTTCGGCCAACGTCATTGCCTGCATCGCATCCGCCGCGGGGAATCGTTGCAGAACGTCTTGCAGTGACGACGAAAGCACCCAGCGATCGGAA
>JAPULP010000026.1 GCA_027294815.1 Gemmatimonadota bacterium
GATACGACAGTCCAGGATCCACTGGAAAATAGTCGTTGCTACGTGGTTGGCGGTCCCGTCGAGGTGACTCAGCAGTCGTTCCGCATCATCCGGTGGAAAGAAAAAAGCCCGGTTCTGCTCCCATTCGCACTCGGGGGAAAAGAATGAAAGAAACCGAAGTGCCCTCTGGTTCTCCGGTTCGACCACATCCTCCTTGAAATGACCGGAAAGAATGAACGTCTCGTGTCCCATTTTCTTCAGGACTTCTATCCACTTCTCGGTCTCCAGGGCGACCCCGTCGACGTCACCGATGCGCCCGATGATGATTCCGACATTCATGAGAGGGAAAACACCTCCGGCGTTATAGTGGCACGTCCTGTCTGTCGATCACCGACCAAGGTAGTGTATCTCCGTCAACTGCCGACTCCCGATTATACAGTCATGAGATCCGTGAACCGCAAATGGTCGAAGGAACGCGGCGATGGCCTACTAGCGATCACCGCCTTCATCCGGGCCACCGTGGGCGGAGCGCGATGTCTCGGTTGAGCGACCCTAGAGGGTCACAGGAATTAGGGCACTCCGAAAATTTGGCACACAATTGGCACACAACAACTTTGTGATGCACCCGCCTCGCTAACTCACTTAGACTCGAAAACCGGTAGGCTCTTATGGATCTCAAGGGTGCGAATCCATCCCTCTCCGTTCCCTAACTAATAAGGAATAAGCGATTTAACGCTTTCGCAACCACGGCGGCCCCCACGTGGACCCGCCCAACCACGTTGGCGCTGAAGGCGGCATTGTTAGCTACCCGATTGAGGCGTTTGCCGGGCCACTCAAAGTCTTCGATGTGCGCCGCTTTGCCAAGGGCCGCTCCATTCCCGCAGAAGTGTTCAATGAATCAGTACGTCCAGGTGACGTCGTGCTCGTTTTTACGGGTTATACGCCGCCTCAAACCGACGACGCATTTCCCGAAACCATCACATTGACGCGAGCAGCTGTGGAGTATCTAGCAAGCATGCCAGTTCGCGCATTTGGCACGGATGCCTTTAGTGTGGCCAACTTGCAGGATACAAGCGCCGTCGACGCCGAAACTGAAACGGCGAGAGCGGCCCCCATTCACCATTCATTCTTATCGCGGGGCATTGCTGTCTATGAACAGCTTTTCAACGTGGCGGCTTTTAGGCGGTCGAGGGAATCCGTCATCAGTACCCAAGGTACCGTCTCGACGGGAGACCGACTAGGACGTTCGATTGGAGAATGGAGAATGACGATCGCAGATCTTTACCGTCCTACCGTCTTACCGTCCGTCTTGTGGGGAGCGGGGGACGCTCGACCGGATGTTTGGTCGTGCCGAGGCGCTGTTGGCCACGGAGGTCCAACCGGGGATGCGGTGGCACAGCCTTCGGCGCAAACTGGCCACCGATCACAAAGACGGGTCCCTCAAGGTGTTGTGTGAACTCGGCGGGTGGAAAAGCCCGAAGACGGTGCTCGAGTGCGACCAGCAGGCAGACCTCGAAAGCCAACGAGGACTGCAGGCCTCGCGGTACCAACCGACACCTCCAACCGACACCTCTGCCCCAATTGTAGCAACGGGGAACGCCGGTTAAGTTTGGCAACCTGTTGCACCAAGTGTAGTTACGATTTCCTGGACAGGTGGCCGAGTGGTCGAAGGCGCGCGCCTGGAGAGCGCTAGGGAACAACCCTAAATCACGACAACTTGTCGCATTTCCGCGGTGGAACGTCACAACCTGCCGTAGTTTCCGCCCGCTAGATCACACTTCGCCGCTCTTAATCGACAGTCAAATCGACAGACAGCCTACACTGTAGACTGCGCCAGCTGAAGAGCAATACTATTGCGGACCTTCATTGGCCACCGACGTGTTATATCTGATACAGATAATTGAGGAAGTCTTATCTTGTCACGCCGAGAAGGGCGAAGTCCTGCGACTGATCGGGGAGAGAGAGTCGGCATAGCTACGAAGCAACGGGTCGCCATCTCAACCGGGGGAGGGGACGCTCCCGGTTTGAACGCGGTGATCAGAAGTGCGGTGCTCACAGGCCTGAGCCGAGGGTGGGAGATGGTAGGGGTCGAGAAGGGGTTTGGAGGACTGCTCGGCGATGGAAGCGTGGTCCCACTTGGGCGGCCGGAGGTGGCCGGCATTACGCACGTCGGCGGCACGATCCTCGGGACCACCAACCGCGGTGACCCCTTTCGATGGCCGTGCGAGCAACCCGACGGCTCGTGGACGGAGATCGACCGGTCCGACGACCTGCTGTCGGAGTTTCACCGACATGCCCTCGACGCGCTCATCGTCGTCGGCGGCGACGGCAGCCTCCATATCGCGTGCGAATTGTGGAACAAGGGACTGCCCGTGGTGGGCGTACCCAAGACCATCGACAATGATGTCGGCGGCACGCTCGTGACCTTCGGGTTCGACACCGCCGTCACGACGGCCACCGAGGCTATCGACAAGATCCGCTCGACCGCCCAGAGTCACGAGCGTGTGATGGTGATCGAGGTGATGGGACGGTACGCGGGATGGATTGCGCTTCACTCCGGACTGGCCGGCGATGCGGATGTGATTCTCATTCCGGAGATTCCCTTCGACTTCGACAAGGTGAGTGAGAAGATCCTGCAGAGAGAAGCTGCCGGACGGCGCTACTCTATCGTCGTGGTGGCGGAAGGCGCCGCTCCTCGGTCCGGCGGACCGTCGTTGAAGGCTCCCGCGGAGGTGGGCGCGGCGGAGCGGTTGGGTGGCCTCGGAGAATTGGTGGCCGCGGCCATCGCCGAGTCGACGGGAAAGGAAACGCGTGTGGTCACGCTGGGGCACTTGCAGCGGGGTGGCAGTCCGACGACATTCGACAGGCTGCTCGCGCTGCGGTTCGGGGCCGAAGCGACCCGCGCGATCGCGCACAAGCGCTTCGGGAGGATGGTGTCGTACCGGCCGCCCACGGTCACCACGGTAACGCTGGGCGAGGTTCTCAACAAACCGAAGCTGGTGCCGCTGAGCGGCGACGTCGTCTGCACGGCGAGGGAACTCGGCGTTTGCTTGGGAGACTGACGCGCCGGTAGGCGCGCGCGTGGTGCGTCGGGGTGGGGAGTTGCTGAAGGCCTGCCAATCCGATCCACTAGAGAACCTCAAACAGAACCGAGGTTGGGGCGCCCCAGCCTGCGTGAATTTCTCTGACGTTTTGGGTCAGCGCCGAGGACGGCGGCCAGCTCGGGCCGCAAGACTTTGACGGCGACTTTGCGGTCGTGTTTGACGTCGTGGGCGAGATACACCGTCGCCATGCCGCCGGCGCCGAGTTAGCGCTCGATGGTGTAGCGGTCGGCGAGGGCGGTCGAGAGGCGGGAGGTGATGTCGGTCATGGGGAAATAAGATAGGAGTGGTCGCGGTCACCCGCGAGACGGTCATGGGAATTTGGCACACTATTGGCACACAAGCACAAAAAAACGAGCGGCCCTTCACGGACCGCTCGTCTCGTAACCGCTTCTGTTCGTTCAACTTGCCCTAGTCGGGACGGCCG
>JAPULP010000260.1 GCA_027294815.1 Gemmatimonadota bacterium
TGCCGTAGGCGACGAGGCGCGTGAGGCCGGCCCGGATGAGAAGTCCTTGGAAGAACCTTCGGTACCCTATTGCCGCGGGCCAGGGCAAGAGAATCAACAGGGCACCGTACGTGAGGTGGGCTACGTCATCGGGGAGACCGATGATTCCCTGAAAAAACCAGCGAAACACCGCCGGCGTCACAACCACCAACATTGCTCCGGTGATCGCTGCGTTTAGCGCGTACGTGTAGTTGCGCAGCTTCCTGAAGCTGGCAGCATCCGTGACCAGGGCGGTGGACGCCGTCATGATCATGATGACCGGCGCCTCCACCAGGATCGCGAACGCCACGGCTACTCCGTGGGCCGCCAGGTTGTACAGGGGATCGGGCAGGCGTGCGATGATGGCGGCTAGGAACGGGCCCTCGAACGCCATCATCAGCCACGTGCCAGCCAGCGGTACCCAGAAGATGAAAATCGACTTTGCGGAACGGCGCAGTTCTGTGCTCCAGGGGGGGAAGTGGTGATCCAGTCGGAATTATGCAGTGGGAATTATACAATGGAGCGCGGGCAACGCCTCGATTCCTCCCAGTCCGAGTTATGTGGGTGAGCCTGAGTGTCCGGACGTTCAAGCAACATGTTGCCGTGGGGAGAGGGGGGCAGGGTAGGCATCGCAGTTCCCCACCTGCCGTGACTAGAGAGAGCCTACGCCGGTCGGCCGGCGCAGGTCCACCGCCGCCACACGTCCGGCGCGGCGAAGAACCAGAGTGTTGGAACCGCCCATGAACGTGGCGGTCTCCCGCCGTGAATTTCTCCGGCGGCCTTGGCCCATTTGTTGCTCTGGAGTTGGCCGGGATTCAAGCCACCGGATCGCGGTCGAACGTCTAGCGGCTAGGCAGACCGGTCTTCCGGCGATGGCAGCGGTGGGTCGCCGGTCAGAGGAGCCTTGCCGCCGCTGCTTTGTTGACCTCCCGTCCCACCGAGCGTCGTATCGGCGAAAATCGGTTGACCCCGTGCGAGACGCGCCCCGACCGCCAGCACGACCCCCGAAAGGATCGCCACGACGATCATCCAGGTCGGTATCGAGAGCACCGATCCGATCCACGCGTAGAAGAAGAATCGCGGAAACCGCCCTATCGTCGTCGCCACCATGAACCGCGCGAGTGGGAATCCATGGAGAATAGCCAGGCAGCGAACCACCCAGAACGGCAATGGGGTAGCCGCGAAGAAGACGGTGGTGGTCGCCGGTGCCCTCGCGAATCGCTTCACGGCCCACCGGACCGTTCGGTGATGTCGGACCGCCTCCAGCCGATCCCAGTTGAGCATCCACGTATAGATGTGCCAGTTCACGAACTCCATGTACATGTAGACGGCGACCGCTACGAGCGTCACATGGATGGCAGGAGCGTGCTTGCCGGCTGCGACGATCAACGGGTCGAAAGTGGTTGGGAAGATGGGACTCAGCGGCCCGTTGGTCGGGACTCCCACGATGGCAAGCCACACGAGGGGCACCGCTTTGGGAAACAACAAGGGGATCGGGATGAGTACGAGACCGGCCGCACCGGTGGCCCGCAGGAAGAGATCCCAGCGGCGGTCGCCTCGTGGCTTGGTGAGAAAGCGCCAGGCGTTCAACTGGTACCGTTCCAACGATTTCTTCCTCGAGAGGCGGTGCGCCCCGGGGAAGTGGCGTATGAAGCCAAATGAAAACCTTGGTAGGTGAAACAAATTGGAACGGCACTAGCCTCCAATCGACCGGATGCTGATCCGAGGGGTTGCACGAACGTCATGCAGACGGCGCTCCGGCACTGGTCGGCTCGAATCGTCCGGACTCCAGAGAGCGGTATGCGGCAAAGACAACTTCCATATCCCGGCGGGCCACTGCGAGGGACATGGCAGGCTCGCGTGCGTCGCGCACACACGCGAGAAATGCCTTGAGCATGCTCCGGTAGCCCATGATGTCGAGCAAGCCGGGAATGCGGAAACGCTTGCGCCGTCCCAGGACGAGGGCCCATAACCCATTGCTCTCGAACGTAATATTGCCGTGCGTGCCGTAGATCTTGGACGTCTGGAGCCCGCCGATTCGATTCAGCGTGTTCCATGAGTGCAGCAGCTTGCCGATCGAGCCGTTTTCGAACTTGATCAGTACCTCGAGGTTGTCCTCGACCGGCGCGAGGGGCTTGTAAGCAACAGTGGGTCTGGCGGCGATGACCTCACGGGCGCGGCCTCCGATTCCCAGAACCATGTTGACCCAATGTACGCCTCCCTCCAGGAGCGCGCCTCCTCCCATCAACACGGCGTCGGCACGCCAGCCCTGCGTGGGTCGGCGACCTGTCTTGTTGAGCTCGATGAAGATGGGATCCCCGACATCTCCGGCTTCCAGGTGACTGCGAAGCACGGATGCGAGCGGTTTGAAGTAGAAGTTCTCAGCGATCATGCAGATGACGCCGGCCCGGTCCACCGCCGTTTCCATCTCGGTCAGTTCCTCGAGGCTCCGGGTGACGGGCTTCTCGATGAGCATGGGCTTGTCGTGTTCCGCAGCCAGTCGTGCGTGATCCAGATGAAACGCCTGGGGTGTGCAGATGAAGACCGCGTCCACATCGGGTGAGGCGCAGGCTTCTTCATAGCTGCCGAACGCGCGCGCGCCCCCGAACCGGCGGCGATAGGCCTCCGCCCTATCCAACGATCGACTGGCATAGAAAAGGTTGACCTTCGACCTGAGTGTGCGGGCAACCCAGCTATGCAGTTTCGCTATCGATCCGCATCCGAGAATGCAGAGATTGATGCGGCTCACTTCGCGTGCGAGCCGGCAGCGGCGTCCCAATGATCCACAATGTGCTCTCCCACTCTGAGAGCGTTCGCCGCAATGGTGAGGCTCGGGTTCACCGCGGCGGACGTAGCCATGAAGCTGGCATCCACCACAAAGAGATTGGGAATTCCCCAAAACCGGCACATGGGGTCCAGAACCGCGGTGGCCGGATCGGTTCCAAAACGGCAGGTTCCCAGCGCGTGGGAGAACGTACTGATGGGTATGCGCAACCGAGCCACCGCACCGGCCTTGCGTAGAATGCGCGCCGCTTCCCGATACAAGGCACGACGGACCTGGAGGTCGCGCCGGTGGTGTTTGTAACGCACCTTGGCGATCGGTTGCCCAAACGGATCTCGTTTCGTCGTGTGGAGCGTGACACGATTTTCGAAGCTCGGGATGTCCTCAGCGATGCATATGAGAAAGATTTGATGGGTAAGAGTCAGCGGTCCGATCACCGCCACGGGAAGGGGTCCCGTCTTCATGAACTCGGGCGGCGGCACCTGTAAACCCTGAATCATTCCCCAAGGTCCCGACGGACGGCCGCCGGTTGGGTGACCGAAGTAGAAGTCCGTGATGGCAATCTGTTTGTGAAACAGCTGCTCAGGGTTTGTCTTGGATCGGAAGAAACCGGATACGATGCCGGTGCAGTGACGCATCAAGTAACGGCCGATGAGAGGACCGTTTGGCTGTACATTGCCTAGTCCTGAAGCCAGCAGGAGCTTCGCCGAGCTGATGGCCCCGGCGCTGACCACCGCGAGATCACAGGTGATGGCAGATGTCTCGCCCGTCACGAGATCGAGAAGCTCCACGCCGGTGATCCGACCGCCAGTGCGGACGAGCCGTGTCGCGACCGTCTGGTCTTTGACGACGGCGCCAAGTCGGATTGCCTCCGGCAGGATGGTCACTGAGAGGTCGTTCTTGGCGCCGATCTTGCACGGGAACAAATCGCAGGTCATGCATTGAATGCATTGCTTGCGGCCGTCCCGGCCATTGAAGTTGATCGCGAGGGGAATCGGAAATGGTTGTAGGCCCAATTGTTTGGCCGCTTCCGCCACGCATCTGGCCGGCGATCCGTAGGACGGGGGCGCGGCAACGTAGTCCGATTGTCGCGGCGGTTCCGTCGGATCGACACCGGCCACACCTACGACGCCCAGCATTTGTTCTGCCTGGTCGTAATAGGTGGCGAGATCGGCATACGAGATCGGCCAATCGACGAACGAAGCTCCCGACGGCGGCTCATGGGTGGCGCGGCTGAGCCTCTGAAAGTCCGCTTGACGTAGGCGGAACGAAGCGGCACCGTAGAAAACGGACTGTCCGCCAACCGTTTCATTGGGGTACTGCAGCGCCGGTCCGAGGAGGCGATTTGCTTCGAACGGTGTCTTGCTTTGGTATTTCCGGTCGATGTGGATCACCTTCGTGTCCCATGCACTATCGTCCCGGTCCGCCCATCGGCCCCTCTCTATCACCAGAACACGGATCCCGGCTTCGGCGAGCTTCAACGCGGTCATGCTCCCGCCGAATCCGCTTCCGATGACCACGGCGTCCCAATGCCGTTGCTGGGGGGCCGTCACGTCACCCTACCTGGCATCCGCCCGACAAAGT
>JAPULP010000261.1 GCA_027294815.1 Gemmatimonadota bacterium
TTCATAGCGAGTCGCCACCCACGAGAGCCCGTCTCTGCCAGCAATTAACGACGGGGAGAACATTTCGACGCTGCATCGTTCGCTTTATGCTACGGCCCGTGTGTTTGCCTCGCCCTCCTGACTGGCTACGGGCAGATGGACTCACGTGTGTTCCATCTACTCTGCTGAGGACTTTGTCACCCCCGCTTTTGGCGCCTGCCGTCGCCGACGGGCGCTAGGAATCAGGCTAGATGGGCGAACGGAAAATCTCCCATCGTCGGGACTTGCACCCGACCAGATACAGCATCTAAACAGGATCGCGCGGCGCGAGATCCACTTCCGGGTTGACTTGCGATCGCAACAGGATCACTGTGTCCCGATCACTCACTCTGGAGGTGGTCATGGGACGTTGCAAGAACGGCGAGGCGATCAGCCCCGCAGGGCGCTCGGCCGCGGCGCGGAAGACATTACGTCGATTTCTCGACGAGGCACGGAGCGACAACGATCTGGATGTCTGGCGTCGCGCCCGCGGCGTGCTCGGATATATCGAGGGTCGGCGCGTCGTGGACCTGGCGGCGGAACTCGATGTCACACGCGGGTCCGTCAACCGGTGGCTGCAATGGTACGACGCGCTCGGCGTGGAGGGGCTGGTCACCGGGACACCGCCGGGGCCGGCGTCCAAGCTGAGTGAGGCCCAACGCGACGAGCTGACCACGCTGATCGAATCGGGGTCGAGCGCGGCCGGATATACCAGCGGCGTTTGGACCGGCCCCATGATCGGCGACCTGATCGCGCAGCGCTTCGGCGTCCGGTACCACAACCATCACGTACCGCGGCTGCTGCATGAACTCGGCTTCTCCGTGCAGCGGCCCCGCCGGCGCTTGGCCCGCGCGGATGCGGAGGCCCAGACCGTGTGGCTGCGGAAGACGCTGCCCCGCATTAAAAAAAAGCCGCCGCCTGCCGCGGCGTTGTCATGTACGGGGACGAAGCCAGTTTCTGGCTCGACGGTACGCTCCACCAGACATGGGCTCGTGTCGGCGTGCAGCCCCGGGTCGACACGTTCGGCATGCGCAAGACCGCCCATCTCTTCGGCGCGCTGTCGCTGGAGGTGCGGCCGCGGTTCCACTATCAGTTCGCTCCCGTCTTCACTGCGCAGACGTTCCTCGCGTTCCTCAAGCTGCTCGTGCGCCGGTCGCGACGGAAAGTATTCCTCGTGATCGACAACAGTTCGTGCCATAACCTCGACGCGGATGGCAAAGCGTGGCTCGCGGCCAACCGCCGACGTCTTGACCTGTTCCGCTTGCCCCCGTACTCCCCGGAGTTCAATCCCATCGAGGGTGTCTGGAAGCAGACGAAGAAGCGCACGACCCACAACACGTTCTTCCGAACGACGGACGAACGCGACGCGGCCCTCACCGCGACGTTTGAGAGCTTCCGCGCTCGCCCTTCGCTCATCGCCGCTCAGGTCGCACGTTTTGTGTGATGATCCCATGTCAGCGCGACTCTGTTTAACTCACCGTACCGCTCGAGCAACGAAAGAGCCGCCGCCGCCGAATCGGTCGATGACCACGGCCGAATACTCGGACGCTCCCGGTGCTCCTATGGACGTGCTGTTGATGCCGATGGTCCAAGCACCGTCTCGATCGCGGATTGGGCGCATACATCGCCACCGCCACCGCCGATCCCCATCGCACCCACAATGGTCCCGTCCATGAAAATGGGTACGCCTCCACGCTGGGGAAAATCGCCAATCCACACCGGAGCCACGTTTTCCCAATCGCGCACCCGTTGGTTCATCTCTTCGGTCGAGCGCCACCAACGCACCGCCGTTTTGGCTTTCAATACGGCAGATTCGCCCGCGATAACGTTCGTGCCTTCCATGGTGTGATAGTCGAGCAAATTTCCATACGGATCGACCACCGCGATACCGAGCTTGAGGTCGTTCGCTCTGGCGTAATCGAGGCAGGCATCCACCAACGCCCGCGCTCCCGTGCTCATGATGGTTTTCTGCTCGCCTATCAAGGATTGCGCGGCGGCACCGTCCACCCAGAGCAGGGTCATCACCGCAACCAACACGTTCGACAACAACAAACGTCTTCCCATCACGTTCCTCCACCGCCACCTGTTCACATCTCTCAGGGAGCGCTACAAGTTCCTGCGGGCCATAATACCCGACGCTGCGGCCGACGGGTAGTCGGGCGAACTCGATCACGAAAGATGGCAGTTGCGCCTGCAGTGCATCGTCGTGGCAGACTGAATGCCTTTTGGCTGTGGCTGAGTTTTGGAACTTTCCTCAACCACTGCGAGCATGCCGCGTAAGTCCATCGGCCGAATATTGGGACACTATGGGCTGGCCCGATGTCAGCCGAAGCATGGTCGGCTGACTTTTGCGACACTACGGGCTGGGTCGCGCTGGTGTGGGACTTGCAGCGCTTCACGCTGACGGCCGGCATCAACGACCTCTTTTGACGCGCGGGAGAACCATCATGACGACCTACGCGCAGACGATCGCACTTGTCCTCCTGGCGGCCATGCCGGCGAGCGCACAGGACACGCCACCTGGCGACGCACGGTGGGTTCCGTGGCTGGGATGCTGGCATCTCGTCCAGGATGATGGCGGGGCGCCCGCTGCGGCCACCACGAACCCGGCAGACATTCTCGTATGCGTGCTTCCGGCCCCGATGGGTCGCGGCGTCGGCATGACGACGTACGTTGGCGGCCAAGCGGTGGTGCAGCAGACGATCGTGGCCGATGGAGCCAGCCACCCGGTGAGCGAGCCCGAGTGCAGCGGCAGTCAGAAGAGCGAGTGGTCGCTGACCGGGCAGCGGCTCTTCACACGCGCCGAGATCACGTGCGGCGGCCAGCCCACGCGAACGGTTTCAGGGATCACCTTCATGACCGACGGAC
>JAPULP010000262.1 GCA_027294815.1 Gemmatimonadota bacterium
TCTACGGGAGCCGCGGATACGCCCTCTGCACCGACACCCTCGGCTCGCATGGCGCCGGTGAGATTCGCACTAGCCTCGGCGAACTGCGATACTTGCCGGCTAATCCTTATATAGGCGAGATCGAGGATTTTGCGGCGGCGATTCGAGATGGTCGGCAGCCGGAGGTCGACGGGCGGGAGGGTTTACGGAATGTCGAGCTGTTGTCTCTCGTGGAAGGAGCCTAGGTGATGCACCCATGGAACGCATCACTCTGGCGGTGGTAGTACCAAACCAGTATCCTGAGTTGATTGGTGCAATGTCGCATTGTGCACAGGTCTAATGTCCTGGGCTCGCGTTCAATACCGCAACGCGCGGCCCGGGTGCCATACAGCAGCGTAGCATCTGACTTATTCACCAAGGAGTATTTCATGTCTCTAAGGAAAGTGGCGACCGGTATTGGGGCGGTCTTGGGTGCCATGGCGATCATCGCCTGGTCACGGGTCGATTCGAGCCTGGTGTCCACACTCGAGTACGGCGCGCCGGAGATGGCCTCTGTCGGCGCCCTCGCGTTCGGTCCGGAAAACATCCTCTTCATCGGCGACACCCACGGGGCGGCGGTGTTTGCGGTCGAGGTGGAGCGGGGCCAGGCGGACCATGGGAATTCACCAGTCAACGTCGACGGTATCGATCAACGGATAGCGCAGATGCTCGGAACGCGCGCGAGTGAGATCACCATTCACGACATGGCGGTTCATCCCGGATCGCAAAACGTCTACCTGTCGGTATCACGCGGCGATCAGCCGGTGTTGATACGCGTAACCAAGAGCGGACAGATAGAGGAAGTGTCGTTGGAAAACGTCCGCTTCTCTCGGGCAGAGATTAAGAACGCCCCCGCCGCCGACGCACGGGTATCCCGCCGGCCGGCAAGGACCTTCACGGTGACCGATCTGGCCTATCTCGATGGCGAGGTCTATGTGGCCGGTTTGTCCAACGAAGAGTTCGCGTCGAATTTCCGGCGGATCGAGTTTCCGTTTGGGCATGAGATGAAGACCACGAGCCTCGAGATCTATCATGTCTCTCACGGTCAAGACGAGACACACGCTCCAGTGCAGACCTTTGCACCGGTCGAGATAGATGGCAAGCTGAACATCGTCGCGGCCTACACGTGCACGCCGCTTGTGTCTTTTGAGATTGACAACCTCACGGACGGAGAGCACGTGGTCGGGACAACGATTGCCGAGCTTGGGGCGGGGAATCGGCCGCTAGACATCGTGCCTTACTGGCGGAACGGCAAGCAACAGATCCTCATCGCCAACAGCCGCCACCCTCTCATGCGGATGGACGTGGGTGATTTTGCGGACGCCAAGCGGTTGGTGAACCCGTCGCGTGAGCCCGGCGTGCCGTTTGAGGCGCTGTCGCCTGTGGGAGTCGTACAGTTGGCGGATCTGAACGACGACTATGTCGTCGCGATCCAAAGAGACGGAGATTCGTTCCACCTCCGATCGCTGGACAAGGGCTCGCTCTAACAGCCGGCGGTGTGAACAAGACGTTGTTGGGAGTGGGCGCCGGGGGGCTGGTGCTGATCGGCATCGGCCTCCTGGCGTTTGGTCGTACGGACGGGGGCGGGGGAGATGGCGATGATCCTACCGATGTGTTGGCGGAGGCCGGTTGGAATGATTTGGTTGCTCCGCCCACCTTCCACCTCGAAACCGATGCAACCTCGGGTAACGTCACCGCTGTGCGCCTCATCGGCGTGCAAGCCCGCGTTCTGGCGTCCATAGTCCAAGCCAACCCGCCAACCGACGATTGGCAAACCAAATTCGCCGTCTATACGGGAGAAACGGTCCCGACGGATGAAGTGACTCCGGCGGTCATAGGACGCTATAACGTCGACGAAGGCGGGGTGCGTTTTGTTCCGCGGTTCCCATTGGACGCTGGGATGACCTATAGCGCGCGAGTGCAGACAACTGCGTTCGTTCTTGATACGACCTTCGTCATTCCCACCATCGCATCTGAACCGACGACGGTCGTCACGGCGGTTTATCCCTCCGCGTCGACGCTCCCGATGAACCAGCTTCGCATGTACATCCATTTTTCCGGGCCAATGCGCATCGGTGATGCGTACGAGAGCATTCGCTTAGTGGACCAGGCGACAGACGAGGACGTAGCAGATCCATTTGTGATCATCGAGCAAGAATTGTGGGATCCGGAGAAACGGCGTTTTACGCTACTCTTCGATCCGGGACGGATCAAACGTGGATTGGTTCCGCACGAGCAAGTCGGACTTCCGCTGCAGCAAGGGCGCAGCTACCGATTGATCGTCGATCCAACCTGGCGCGACGCAAACGGCAGGGTGTTGGCGCGGTCGTTCGAGAAATCTTTTTCCGTAGTGGGCGAAGATCGCGAGTCGCCTCGTCACAATACGTGGAATCTCTCGGCCCCGGGAGCAGCCACCCGGGAGGCAGTCTCGCTGGTCTTCCCCGAACCGCTGGATCATGCACTGCTGC
This sequence comes from Gemmatimonadota bacterium, assembly GCA_027294815.1. Lineage (GTDB taxonomy): Bacteria > Gemmatimonadota > Gemmatimonadetes > Gemmatimonadales > GWC2-71-9 > B3T1B10. The sequence continues at coordinate 2,487 of JAPULP010000262.1, forward strand.
AGGACATGCTCGCGGTCCGAACAGCAGATGGAGAAGTGATTGCGGGTTCCATCTACATCGGTGAGGGAGAGCGCGAGTGGTTCTTTGTTCCCGACGAACCATGGACCGAAGGCAGCTACGTGGTTGTGGTGG
>JAPULP010000263.1 GCA_027294815.1 Gemmatimonadota bacterium
TCCCTGATGGCCTTTGGCCTGTGGACGGCATTTGGCTTGGTGTATCTTATAGGGGTAGGGCTCGCGGCCGCCGTCTTGGTCCGGGAACACCAACTCGTTCGGCCGAATGATTTGAGCCGGCTCGATGCGGCGTTCTTTACGATGAACGGCGTCATGAGCATCATTGTTTTCGCAGCAGCGTTAGGAGATAGACTGTTATGAGCTTAGTTCCTGGCGGGAAGAGTCCATTGCCCCCACGAAAAGGCGGGACAGGGTTGCCGAAACCTCCGTCACGCATTCCGTGGCCGGTCAAGAATCGGAAATCTGAAGGCGGATGTTTCCCGAGTGGCGGCGTGCCCGGCAAGGCGCCACCGTCCCCTGTGCGGCACCCCAAGAAGTCACCGACTCCCAATCGGAGAGGTCGTTGACGAGACCTTGGGTCTTCGCGATCACCGGCGCATCCGGTGCCCCATACGCCGTTCGATTGCTTGAACTCCTCGTCACGCATCAAGTTCCGGTTCATCTCGTTGTATCGCGGCACGGGTGGCGTCTCCTTGAAACCGAAGTGGGCATCGGTTCGGAAACCGACCTCCAGGCCGCGACGGGTGACTGGTCGGACGTGGTGGTTTTTACCGACGACGACCGTGGCGCTACACCGGCGTCGGGATCCGCCAAGAGCGCCGGCATGGTGGTGTGCCCATGTTCGATGGGAACCGTGTCAGCGATCGCCAACGGAGCGAGCAGGTCACTGGTCGAACGCGCTGCCGATGTCGCGCTCAAGGAACGACGGCCGCTGATTCTCGTGCCCCGCGAAACCCCGCTCTCGCTCATACACCTCCGCAACCTCACGGCCGTGGCGGAAGCCGGCGCGACGGTGATTCCTGCGGCGCCCGGGTTCTATCACCGGCCGACTGAGATCAGCCACCTCGTGGACTTCGTGGTACAGCGCATCGTCGACCACATGCAGCTGGACATCACACTCGTGCCCCGTTGGCAGAGCGGTGCGTAGATGCGGCTCGGCATCATCTCCGACACGCACGGCACACTCCCCAACGAAGTATTCGACATCTTCGGAAGGGTCGACCACATCCTGCATGGGGGTGACATCGGCGGACTCGACTTGCTCATCGAACTCGAAGCGCTCGCACCGGTAACGGCCGCATACGGGAACACCGACGGCTTCGACATTCGCCACCGCTGTCCGAGGGTGGCCAAGCTCGAGTTGGATGGTTTCTACGTCACCGTCACGCACGGCGATCAGTTCGGCATGCCGGACCCTCAGGTATTACACGAGTCGTTTCCGGAGGCGGACATCATAGTATTCGGACACACGCACAAGCCGCTACTGGAGCTGGTCGACAAAACGGTGACCGTGATGAATCCCGGATCGGCCGGCGCGCCGAGAGGGGGGACACCGGCGTCGGTGGGGATCATGGAGTTGGAGGCGGGGATCCCGCCGCGGGCGAGACTGGTGCCGTTGGGGAGATAGAATATCGAATATTGGATATTCAGTATTGGATATTCAGTATCCCCTCTCACCCCCCCAACATCAACACCGTGAAATACACCGCGAACGCGCTCAGCAACAGCACCCCGTGCGTTCTCGTCACTCGCTTGCCGGTCCACAGGATGGGGAACAGGGCGGCACCGAAGCCCAGCATGATCCAATTGTCGAGCAGCATGGCTTGCTCGTGTACCGGAATGGGGAACGAGAGGCTGGTGAGACCGAGTACCGCAAGAATGTTGAAGATGTTCGAACCCAGCAGGTTGCTCAGCGCGATTTCATCCTCACCGTGCCTCGCCGCTATCGCCGACGTTGTGAGCTCCGGCAGGCTCGTGCCCATGGCCACGACGGTCAAGCCAATGATACGCTCCGAGATGCCCATGAACTCGGCGACGGTTGTCGCACCGGCAACGAGAAAGTCCGATCCCACCTTCAAACCGACGATACCGAACAGGATGTATCCGATGCCGATGGCCCAGGCGCGGCTCCGCGCGCCAGTGGCCGGATCGACTCCTTCGATCTCCGTGTTTCTCGCTGAATGATCGACCGCCCCGGCTGCACGGGTGCGGAGCACCGTGATGACCATGAACGCGACGAGGCCTGCGACGAGCATTGCGCCTTCAAAACGGCTGATGAGTTGGTCGCGGGCGAAGAACAGGCACACGGCCAACACCAGGAACATGCCAGGGTGTTCGAATCGTTTGGCTTCGCGTTGGATGAGTACTGGTCGGATCAGTGCGGCGACGGCGAGAATCACCGCGATGTTGATGATGCTGGACCCAACGATGTTGGCGTAAGCCAAATCCGTGCTACCGCGCGCGGCGGCGTCCATGCTGACCGCGAGCTCCGGCAGACTCGTTCCGAACGCAACCACGGTGAGACCGACCACCGCGGTCGAAATCTTTGCCAGCAACGCGACCGAGACGGCACCACGCACGATGTAACGCCCACCCAACGCCAGGATCACCAAGCCGGCAATGAGCTGAACGAAGGCTGTTAGCATTTGGTCCACTCGGAGAACGGAACGGTTCGCCGCATCGCGCTCGGGTGCTTCTTGAACCAGCGTACCAACAAGAGCATCTCGTCCATGTCCTCCACGGGTAGTGGAACGTCGTTGGGTTCCGGTCCACTGTGGCCTTTCACGACCGCACGGAACGCCTCGCGCTCGATTGGGGTGCTCGGTGCCGGCGCGACCGCTCGAACCGTCGC
>JAPULP010000264.1 GCA_027294815.1 Gemmatimonadota bacterium
CGTGTCGGATCTGACCGGGTTGGCGGTCGCCAACGCCTCACTGCTCGACGAAGGGACCGCTGCAGCCGAGGCCATGAACATGACCTTCAGCGTGAGCCGCAAGAAAGACGGCGCCACGTTCTTGGTCGACGAAGCCTGTCACCCGCACACCATCGCCGTGCTGCAAACGCGGGCTGAAGCCCGCCGAATCAATGTGAAGGTGGGGCCCGCGGACGACTTCGAATTTGGGGAAGACGTCATCGGCGTACTCGTGCAATATCCAACCACCTACGGAGAGATTCGCGACTACCGCAGCTTTTGCGAGCGAGCCCATGAGAGAGGCGCGTTAGTAACCGTGGCCACCGACCTCCTCAGCCTCACGATGCTGGCCGCACCGGGCGAATGGGGAGCCGACATCGCGGTCGGCAACAGTCAACGCTTCGGCGTGCCACTCGGTTATGGTGGTCCACACGCCGCGTTCTTCGCCACGAAAGAACAATACAAGCGCACGCTTCCGGGGAGGATCATCGGCGTCACCCACGATCCATCGGGCAATCAAGCGTTCCGCATGGCCCTGCAAACACGCGAGCAGCACATCCGCCGCGACAAGGCCACCAGCAATGTTTGCACCGCGCAAGTACTGCTCGCCGTCATCAGCGGCATGTACGCCGTGTATCACGGCGGAGAAGGCTTGACCCGGATTGCGAAACGTGTTCACACGCTCACCGCCCTGCTGGCGACTGGACTGCGCAAGCTGGAAGGGGTCCGTGTGGTCCACGATACGTACTTCGACACGCTGTGCGTCGAGGTCGACAACCAACGGGCGGGCAAGATTCACGAGGCGGCGCGCGCCCGTCGGATGAACCTGCGAAACATTTCCAGCAACCGCATCGGAGTGTCGCTCGACGAAACAACACGCCCCGACGACGTGCGCGAGTTGCTCGAGGTCTTCGCGGGCGCCCGGTCTGTCGCATCCGACCTCGCTACGCTCGAGCCGCCTACCGGTGAGGGCATTCCTGGCGACTTGGCACGAGAAACGCCGTTTCTCACGCACGAGGTGTTCAGCCGGTACCGCTCAGAGACAGAGATGCTGCGTTACCTCAAGACGCTCGAGGACCGCGACATCTCGCTCACGTCATCGATGATTCCACTTGGATCGTGCACGTTGAAGCTCAACGCCACCACGGAGATGATTCCGGTCACGTGGCCGGAGTTCGGCAAGCTACATCCCTTTGCGCCGACCGATCAGACACAGGGATACCAGACCCTGTTCCAAGAGTTGGAAGCCGACTTGGCGGAGATTACCGGCTTCGATGCGATCTCGCTCCAACCCAACGCAGGATCCCAAGGCGAGTTCTCGGGACTGCTGGCCATCCACGCCTACCATCAAGCCGGCGGTGAGCCACACCGCGACGTGTGCCTCATTCCCCAGTCCGCGCACGGCACCAATCCAGCGAGCGCCGTCATGGCGGGGATGCGCGTTGTCGTCGTGCGCACCGATGATCTCGGTAATATCGACGTCGACGATCTCAGAGCCAAAGCCGAAGAGCACAAGGACAACCTCGCCGCATTGATGGTCACGTACCCATCGACACACGGCGTCTTCGAGGCCTCGATCAAGGAAGTGTGCGACATCGTGCACCAGCACGGCGGGCAAGTCTACATGGACGGCGCGAATCTCAATGCCATGGTCGGCTTGTGCCGGCCCGGCGAGATCGGCGCCGACGTGTGCCACCTCAACCTCCACAAGACCTTCTGCATTCCACACGGGGGCGGTGGCCCCGGCATGGGACCGATCGGTGTCAAGAAACACCTGATACCGTACCTGCCGAACCACCCCGTGGTCGACTTGAACCGACCGACGTCGCCGGGTCCGGTGTCGGCCGCGCCGTGGGGCAGTCCGTCCATCCTCACGATTTCCTGGGCCTACCTCCGGCTCTTGGGACCCGACGGTCTCACGGACGCAACCAAGATGGCGATTCTGAACGCCAACTACGTCGCCAAGCGGTTGGAAGGCCATTTCGATCTCCTCTATTCCGGAGCGAATGGACTCATCGGGCACGAGTGCATTCTAGAAGCGAGACCCTTCAAGCAATCCGCTGGCGTCGAGGTCGGAGACATCGCCAAGCGTCTCATGGATTACGGCTTCCACGCCCCGACGGTCTCATTTCCAGTTGCCGGCACGTTGATGGTGGAACCGACGGAGAGCGAATCCCTCGAGGAGCTCGATCGGTTCTGTGAGGCGATGATCGCGATTCGTAACGAGATCCGGGAGATCGAATCCGGCGAGGCGGACAGCCAGGACAACCTCCTCAGGCGTTCGCCGCACACGCTCGCAGAAGTCACCGCTGACGAATGGAACAGGCCCTACTCGAGAGAGCGGGCTGCCTTCCCGTCGGCGGCGACGCGTCGTCACAAGGTGTGGCCGTACGTGGGACGCGTCGACGGCGCGTACGGCGACCGCAACCTCCTGTGCACCTGTCCACCCATCGAGGCGTACGCGTCGGAGCCCGCCGCTGCCGCCACCTAACGCCGTGCGCTGGACCCTGATCAGCGACCCGGTGGGACGGCCGGGTGCCGACAACATGAGCATCGACAACGCCCTCTTGCACAGCGCACAAGGGGGCGGGGGCGGGGGCGGGGGCGGGGGCGACGCTTTTTTGCGCCTCTATCGTTGGGACCCTCCCTGCCTGTCATTCGGACGAAACGAACCGGCCACAACCCGATACGACATCGATCAAATACGCGAGCTCGGGCTCGATGCGGTGCGCCGACCTACCGGGGGTCGGGCCGTGTGGCACGAGGAGGAAGTCACCTATGCGGTGGCAGCACCGAACGAAACGTTCGGCTCGTTGCGGGAGAGTTATGTGGCCATTCACGAGATGCTCTTGGCGGCGCTGGAGCGGCTCGGTGTTCAAGCCGCGTTGGCGGATCGAAGGTCCGGCCGCGCCCCTCGACCGTCGGCCGGCGCGTGTTTCGCGTCACCGGTCGGAGGAGAAGTCGTCGTGGCCGGGCGCAAATTGCTGGGGAGTGCGCAAGTCCGAGCCGGCAAGGCCT
>JAPULP010000265.1 GCA_027294815.1 Gemmatimonadota bacterium
CAACGGCGTACAGGGTGTCGTCACCGCCCCGGCGGACCAGGTGCCCCGGCTTGAAGTGGGTTCCACGTTGGCGAACGATGATTGCCCCGGGTTTGGCCAATTGACCGCCGTAGAGCTTCACGCCGAGGTACTGCGGGTTGGAGTCCCGGCCGTTGCGGGTGGATCCTTGTCCCTTCTTGTGGGCCATGGCGGCGCTCCAAATCGAGAATCGACGGGTCTAGTAGTCACGACCAAAGGGGTCGTAGGCCAACTCGCGTGGAAAAGTCGAGAAGTTTAGCGGCCGGTTACCGCAGAATCCACTGCTGTCGAACGAGCTCCGCGGGCTTGGAGCCACGAGCGAGCGCATCCCCACGAATGAGGTAATCGCGCTGAAGCGTCTTCCGCAGCAGGACCTGCTCGTTGGTGATCGGATTGGTGACGCGGGCTGTCTCGCCGCTGATCCCGGCAATAAACAATGAAATCTCGTTCACGTCAGTATTCTGGGCCGGCCAGATGACGAGCCCTTCCTTGGCGTGCTCGCGGCCGTGGAAGATATCGCCGATGACCTCGTTCTGCGTCTCCAGGAAGGTATTTCCGAGAAGGTCGCGGACATCGTCAGCCACGCGAATGGAAACCGCGCGGCCGGACTGCATGATCTCGCCGGCGTCAGTAAACACGGTGAAGCTGGGCGCCCAGACCTGGTCCCGCCCCGTTCGATTCGTGACCTTGTAGGTGAAGTACCAATACGTGGCCGCCTCGCCCGCGGTGTCGACATACAACCTCAGCTCGCCCGGCTCAAAGTCGAGCTCCCAGCGATAGGGCACGGTCGCAGGCTTGGGGTAGGCCCAGACCGCGGCCGGGAGGGTCAACACTGCCACGCAGGCCGAGGCCACGCACCGGGCTAAAAAACGCGTATCAGAAGTCAGCCGCATCGGGTCGATCTCCGCTGAAAAGGCACGGTCGCTATTGTATGGCAAGGCCGTTGGTGGTCAATGGACTGCAGTAATGACCGTTTCGCAGACCAACCCTGGGCAGTTGCATCCTCCCGAGGACGAGGAGCCGGAGTCTCGGATCATCCAGGTCGGCCCGGCGCAGCAACTGGAGGCGGTCCAACGCCTGGTGGCGGTTGGGGTACCCAGCGATCGTGCCAACGCCCAGCGGTTCATGCACTACGCCAAGACGAACGAAATCCTGCTGGACGCTATGTGGGGGCGGGTCGATCGGGCAGGCCGGATCGTCCAGACGGTCCTGGCGGTGCCCAACCCGGGTCGTACAGCGATGCTCTTCGCCAGCCATCCCGGGTCGTCGCTGGAGGTGCCGTCGCTGGGGAAGCTCATCGACCACGCCGCGGGCCACTTGGCGACTCAGGACGTTCAGCTGGCCCAACTGCTCCTGGAGCCGGACGAGTCGCTGGAGCGCCAAGCCGCCTTGGCCGGTGGATTCTCCGAGCTGGCCAGCCTGACCTACCTCCAGCGACCCGTCTCAAAGCGGAGGCTGCCGGCATCTCCCCAATGGAGCGACGGCGCTGAGACCGAGGCGTATGTCGAGCATCTCTACGACGATTTTCTTTTGGCGGTAATGGCCACCTATCAGGACACGCTGGATTGCCCGAAACTGTTTGGCCTCCGCGACCCACAGGACATCCTCGCCGGTCATCGCGCCACGGGGAAGTTCGACCCGTCGCTGTGGACATTGCTTCGCGTGGACGCAAAACCGGTCGGCGTGGTTCTGCTGAACCCCTTCCCCGAGCAAAAAACGATCGAGCTGGTCTATCTGGGGTTGGCGCCGGTTGTTCGCGGCCGGGGCCTCGGCCGGCAACTGCTGCGACACGCCTTGCGCCTACTCCACGGGCGGAGGGAACGGATCGTAACCCTTGCCGTTGACGAGCTCAACGCTCCCGCGCTGCGAATCTATCGAGCGGAAGGATTCCGAGACGAACTTCGACGCGTGGCCCTGATCCGATCGTTGCGCAGCGATTCACCCTGAACAGGCCGAACCATTACGCCCTACGTCGAGCGCGCGTCAAGTCCATCCAACAGCAGCGCTTCCGAGGTTATCCACCGCGAATCGACATACGTGTCGAACCAGTGGACAACATTTTTTTTGCATTGAACCTCCCGGCCACACCGTGGGTTGTGAGCCGCGCTGCGTTTTGGGTCGAGATTCGCGCTTGTGAAACGGCGCGCTCGGTCGTACGCTCCGCGCGTTGTTTTTTCAACGACGATCTCACCCGGCAGACAGCTCCCGGCCTTGCGGATGAAAGCCGCTTCGACGCGAAGATAGAGGATCAAGATGAGATACCACAGTCGTCGCCCGATCACGAATACACCCGCAAGATCGAGGATCAAGTGAGGTGAACACGTGACCCAGAGCGCTTGCACACACATGACAACCCGCACCTTGACACAACGGCTGGCCGATCGCATCGGGTCGCATAAATACGACATGTGGTTCGACCGCACCGCGAAGCTTACGGTAAGCGCAGAGCGTGTGGAGGTCGCTACCGGCAGCCAGTTCGTTGCCGACTGGATCGCCAGCCATTTCTCCGACGACCTGCGCGGCGTAGCCAGCGAAGCCCTCGGCCGACCGGCAGACGTGCACATCCACGTTGATCCGGATCTCTTCGACCAGGACTCAGCCCGCCGTGAGCACCGGCGCAACGGGTCGCAGACTTCAGAAAAGACCGATCGAGTAGAACGCTCGACACCGGAGGCCGACCGCACCGCAAAGCCCCACCGGAACTCCTTGCGGCGAAGACTCGATGATTTCGTCGTCGGCCAGTCCAATGAGCTCGCCTTTTGCGCTTCAACACGCTTGGCCGAATCCCAAGCGACGGCCGAGGTATCTCCCTTGTTCCTCCACGGCGACTGCGGCGTCGGGAAGACGCACTTGCTTCAGGGCATCTGTCAACGATTCGCCGAACGAGGCAACCGCGGCGCCGTTCGGTATGTGACCGCCGAGCAGTTCACGAACGAATTCATTGCGTCCGTGCGCAACGGCC
>JAPULP010000266.1 GCA_027294815.1 Gemmatimonadota bacterium
CCTCACCTCGGCCACCGGCCCGACCCGCGTGATGCGGTCGCCCTCTATCAGCACTGTCTGGTCGCGAAGGTACGGTCCGCCGTCCATAGGCAGCACGTTGACGTTGACGTATGCGATGGTGCCTGAGGCGGTCGCCGGAAAAGCGAACGCCGACGGACGACACGACAGGTCCAGCCCCGACACCTCCGCGCCGTTGCAGGCCAATGATGCGACAACGGCCCCCGGACCCACCCACCTCCCGCGAGACCGATACCTCGAGAATAGCGCCATGGTGAGGAGGACCCCCGGTGACGCGCATTGTTCCTTCACCACTGGGGCCCTCCCCTCCTCCCTGCCCCACCCTGGTGGGAGGTGGGAAGTGGGAGGTGGGAGGGGGATCGGTCTAGATGACAACGCCCTCTCCCCTCTCCCCTCTCCCCTCTCCCCTGGAAAAGGGCGGTGTGCGGGGTGGAACCCCCTGACGATTTCCTGACACGACCGCGATGTGGCCATTCAGAACATGGAGCGCGCCGTCGAGTTCTCCGACAACGATCCGGGCATGATACGGTTCTTGAACCAGATACGCGGCAATGTTAGTAGGGTCTAGTACTCCGGGCCGGAATTGCGGTGACGTATTCACCGCAGGGGGCGCGGAGATGAAGCGCGATAGTCAACATGTCACAGTTATTTGTCACATCTCTTTTGGGGTGGATGGCGGCACAGCCGGGTTCGTTATTGGATGGCTAGCCGCCAGATTTGCGCCACTAGAAAGCACCCGACGAGTCCCATGATCAGGGGAAGGATCGTCGCCACTCGTCGACGCGCAAACGTCGAGGATCCTTAGCGGATCCTGTTTCCCTCTCGGTCAATCGGAATGGGATTCCCGAGACCCAGCGCCCGAAGCCGGTCTCGCTGTGTCCGCGCGTCGCCCACTACGAGCCACACCATGTCGGAGGAATCGAGGAGCGTGCTTGCCAACTCCCGTACACGGTCGATGGTGAAGTTCTGCACGATCTTTTCGCGCTGCAGCACATAATCGGTGGGGAATCCGTACGCGCTGATGTCCGCGAGCATGCCGAGTTTGGCTCCTAGTGTCTCGAAGGCACGCGCGTTGGCCTTCAACAGGAACCCCTTGGTGACATCGAGGTCTACCTCATCGAACTCCGGGCCGTGCCGTTCCATGATGTCCTTGATGAGTTCCAACGACTGGAACGTCACGTTGGATCGGACCCCCGACCCAATCCGGAACGGTCCCGGGAACTCGGTACCGGTGAACCCGGATCCGATGCCGTAGGTGTACCCCTTCCCTTCCCGCAGCTGCTGTGTGAGATCGGCAGCGAAACCGCCGCCTCCCAGCCTGAAATTCATGACAGTCGCCGGATAAAAATCCGGATCCGTTTCGGCGAGGGCGAGGCTGCCGATGACGAGTCTCGACTGCGCCGAATTGGGAACGTCCACGAAGTAGAGTCCCGCCCGATCATCAGACCAGGTCGGCGCGTCAGGGAACGGCACGTCGCCACCCTGCCATCGCTCACCGATGCCGTCGAGGGAGGCCCGTAACTCATCCAGACTCACCGCGCCGGCTGCATGGAACGCCGCCACGCTCGGAACCAGTGCGCGCTCGTAGTAGGCCTTGAGGTCGGCGATCTCGATGGCGTCGATGGAAGACAATTCCCCAAGCGGATTGTTGGCCAAAATGTGATCGCCATACACGAGACGCGCAAACACATCCGTCGCGATGGCGTTAGGATTTGCTGACCGCTGACGCAAGCTGTTTCGCACGCGCTGCTTTGCCAGCGCAAACCGTTCCTCGTCCCACCGCGGCTCGAGCAGAATCTCCTCGACGAGGTCCATAGTGGAGGCGTAGTTCCGGGCCAAGGCACTCCCGCGTATGACGAAGCTCTGCTGGCCCGAACGCACCGTGATCGTCGCGCCCAGCAGGTCGATCGCCTGTTCCAACTCATCCGGCGTCTTGGTGCGCGTGCCTTCGGTCATCGTCTCCGCCAACAAGTTCGCCACGCCGATCTGGCTCGGATCCTCGAGCAACGATCCACCCCGCATCCGGATTTCGAACGTCACGAGCGGTATTTCGCGATCCTCGATGGCAAGCACTTTGAGTCCGTTCGCGAGGGTGTCTCTCACGACGGTCGGGGTACGCAACGTGGGCGGATCGCCAAACGGCGGCTCGACCGAGCGATCGAAGCCGGACGTACCTGGCGTCATCGCGGTCCCGCGCTCCACAACGAACTCAGCCTCGGCACCCTGCACGATCGGTTCGACCACGACTTCCGCCCGTTCCGATTCCTCCAAGGCGAGTTCAAGTTTCCCGCGCGGCACGAAGCTTGTGGCGATGTGGGGGCGATCCTTCACATATGTTTCGTAGACACGCATCACATCGGCTTCGGTCACGGCAAGTGTGCGCTCCAAGTCCTCGGCGAAATAACCCGGCGTCGGCGCGAAAATGTTGTATTGCGCCAACTGGAATGCTTTTCCCAGCACGCTGGACAACCCGCTGTAGAACTGTGTCTCGTACTGCGCCTTCACGCGTTCCATCTCTGAGGCGGGTATGCCGTCTTCGAACCGGGCAAACGCCTTCATCACACCGTCCAGTGCGGCGTCGAGATCCGTTGTGGCAAAGGCTCTTACGCGGAGGGAGAACTCGCCGGCCAGCTCGGCGTTGCTGTTCCCTGCAAACACCGACGGGGCCAGCTGGTCCTCCTCAACAATGACCTTGTAGAACGGCGTTTGCTTTCCATTCGTAAGGAGATCCGCCAATACGTCCAGCGCGTAGGCGTCTGGGTGGTAGACGGGAACACTTGGCCACGTGAGCCGCAGTTCCGGCACCCGAGCAAAGTTGTCTTCATGAGAGAGCCGACGGGACGTGGAGAGAGTGACGGGCCCGGGCTTCGCGACCTCCGGCAACGGACGCATGGGTATGTCCCCGAAGTACTTGTCGATCCACACCTTGGTCTGGTCGACGTCGATATCGCCGGCCACGACCAGCGTCGCATTGTTGGGCCCGTACCAGCTTCGGTGGAACTCCCGCACATCCGCGAGCATTGCCGCGTCAAGATCTTCGAGCGAACCGATGACTTGCCAGCTGTACGGATGGCCTGCCGGATACAGGGCCTTGTCGATCACGAACGACGTGTGACCGTACGGGTTGTTGTCGACGCCCTGGCGCTTCTCGTTCTTGACGACCTGACGTTCCTTGTCGACCACGGATTGCGATACGGTGCTGATGAAAAAGCCCAGCTTGTCCGCTTCCGCCCACAACGCCTTCTCGAGCCCATCCTTCGGCACGACCTCGAAGTAGTTCGTGCGATCCGTGCTCGTAGATCCGTTGGTGGAACTGCCGATGCGGGTCATCAGGCGATCGAGGCCGCCAGGCCCAAGATTCTCAGAATCCAGGAAGAAGAGATGCTCGAAGAGATGCGCAAACCCCGTGCGCCCTTCGACCTCCCGAGCCGATCCAACGTGAAACGTCATCGCGACCGCCGCGATGGGATCTGACCGGTCGACATGGAATACGACCTCGAGTCCGTTGTCGAGTTCGTACTTCTCGTAGTTGATGTCGAGGCCAGACCCGCCGCTACCGGGGGCGCAGGCACCCACAAAGAACAACGACGACAGAGCGAAGAAAGCACGGATTTTCACGGGAACTCCGACATTATGGTTGGTTGAGGGGTACGTTGTCAGCCTGAATGATCGTCACCCCGCCCGAGAGGGGCAAGATCGCTCCTACCGTTTACCCGATGACCTCGCTGTAGATCTCAATAGGGTTGAGCGGGCGCCGTGCGCGCCCGTTTTCTGCGCCGCCCCCGGGCGTCGCCGCTGGCCCATGGCCTCCCGCAATCCTATCTCAGGCCCGAGGGGAACAACCCCCTCAACCGACTCAAGGCCGCCCTCGCGCCTTGACAGCCCTCCGCGCCCGGGAGTACGCTGGCGCCCTCCCGCAAGGAGGCTGATTGTTAGTCCTGGACACGGTTCGGCCGGTCCGTGAGTCATCGGTGGATTAGCCGGCAGGCCCCCCGCCCGGGTGCAGTATTGCGCAGACAACAACTCTTCCACCATCTCACGAGGAGCATGATGCGACGCTACCCCGTTGCAGTGGCGGTTGGCGCCTTGGCCGTAATGTTTGCCGCGTGCCAAGAACAACCGTTTCCGACGTCAAGCGATCCACAGAGCGGCTCGGACCTGTTGACCAGGTCGGGTCCGGCACAGCTGGGATTAACCAACCGTGTCGTCGTGCGGTGCGCGGGCCGGGAACTCCCGTCCGCGGCGGTCCGACAGATCGATGCTTTAGGGGGATTACTCTCCCATGATTGGCCGGAAATCGGCTTCGGCGTGGTAGAGGGAATCACCATGGAGCGGCTCGGCCAGCTGTCCGAAAACGGTCAAATCCAAGTGATCCACGATGTCGTGCTCCAGTGGATCCCTCCGGTGGAAGAGTTCGGCCTGCAAAGGCTCGCGGTGCCGACGGAGACGGATCAGAGTGGGGCCGCCTTCTTCTTCGATTACCAGTGGAACATGCGGCAGATCGACGCCGACGATGCGTGGCTCACCACCAGCCAGGGGGAGGGCGTCCGGGTGGCCATTCTGGACACGGGACTCGATCCCTTCCATTTGGCTTTAGACGGCCAGGTGGATCCGGCCAGCGCCAGTAAGCTCACCAGCTCCCCCTGCGGCGCTTTTGATGTGGGGACGATTTTCGACTTGAATTTCCACGGCACGTTTGTGGGAGCGCTGGTGTCCTCCAACGGCGTCGGAATCGGCTCGGTGGCCCCCGACGCCAGTCTGATCGGGGTGAAGGTGCTGAACTGTTCCGGCTTGGGGTCTTTCGTTGACGTCATTGCAGGTATCATGTATGCCACGACCGCGGGGGCCGATGTCATCAACATGAGCCTCGGCGCACTCGTTCCCCGAAAAGTGAAGGGTGACAAACCCCTCGAGGACGCGTTGAAGGGACTCATCGATGCTCTGCAGGACGCCATCGACTTCGCCCACGACAACGGCGTGATGGTGGTGGCGGCCTCGGGAAACGCCGCTCTCAACTTCGACGACCTGCCCACTGCAGCGGGGTCGTGCTTTTTCGATCCCCTCTTCCACACGGAATCGTGCAAGGAACAAAAGATCAAGCACGTGCCGTCGATGCTGAAACACGTGCTCAGTGTGGAAGCCACCGCGCCGATCGCCCAGATGGATTTCGACATGCTGGCGAGCTACACCAACTTCGGCCGCAAGGGTGCGGATGTGATGGCGCCGGGAGGCGACCTGGTGGCCGGCGGCGTGTGTGTCATCCCGTTCCCCGTCCCGGGAGGCGCTTGCGACCTGGTTGTATCCGCCTTGAGTAGTTTCGTAGCAGGGGGGATCCCGAAAGGAACACCACGAATACGGTGGAGACGCTCACTGCCCCCTGTGGCTGCCATCCTAGGGTGGATGGCAGCCACGGCGGCCGAGGCACAGGTGACACGACCCGATCTACCTTCCGACGCCGTTGCCGTGCGATTCGACTCGTTGGGTCCCATCTCTCGCGTCGCAGGCCCCCGGGATACGGGGCGGGTGGTGATCCGCACCGCCGATGCCTGGGCCGCGTTTTGGCAGCGGGTCCCGCAGAGTCAGTTCCCGCGGTTCGAGCAACCCACTGTTGACTTCACTCGCGAGATGGTGCTGGCGGCCGCCATGGGTCAGCACAACATCGGCGGCTACCGCATCTCGATCGAGGGAGTATACCGGAGCGGCGACCGGCTCTATGTGGACGTGCTCGAAGTCTCCCCCGGGGTGGGATGCATCACGACGCAAGCAATCACCTACCCCATGACCGCAGTACGCCTGCCAACGCATGACGGACCGGTGGAATTCCTGGAGCGAAAAGAGAGAAAGGACTGTATCTAGCGGACCGAGTCCGGAGTCTACCTTGCCAAGCGCAGTTGCGCCGAGAGAGTTGGTGCGTCCCCGTAAATGAGCTGGCGACGGATCCGTCCATCATCCAACTCCATTATGACAATCCCAGTGTAGTTATAGCGACGGTCCGCCGTCGTGGTGCCAAACGCAGCACCCCGGACGGTGCCTGTCCACTGAACTTCCGCAATGACCAGATTGCCAACCTGGATCCGGCCGTGATGAGTACGTGACATAACTCGATGCAGCGCATTCAACTGACTGGTTTGAGTCGTCCAGGCATCTTTGCCGATGACCGTAACGCGCCGCGGCACATCGTGCTGCACGACGTCGTCCGTGAAAAGGGACACGAATCCTGACACGTCCATTCCATCGT
>JAPULP010000267.1 GCA_027294815.1 Gemmatimonadota bacterium
AGTGCGTTTGGTGATGCGGATCGCCGACGACAGACTTCCTTTTGGAGGGACTTGGACCTATGAAATCCATGAGGAAGCGGGCGGGAGCCGAATCACCATCACGGAGGATGGCGAGATATACAGTCCGTTTTTTCGCGTGATGTCGCGTTTCTTCCTCGGATACCATGGCACACAGGAGAGTTATCTCACCGCTCTGAGCGAGCGTTTTGGCGAGACGCCAACCATCGAGCGGATACGGTAGAGACCTTCCGGATTTCGCAGGTTACGGCTACCGTTGCGTGACCTTTTTCTTAACCCCGCTCCACCGTCCCAATGGCCACGGAAGCTTTGTTTTCCCCTTCGGGGATCGGAACGTCGTATCCTTGCGCGCACCCCTTCCCGGCGGCGCTCGTGGCATCTTCCGCTTCGATCGTGTGTCCCAGACTCCACGGCCTGGCATGGTGACCGCCGATCGGGTGATTCGCGGTTATTTCCTCATTTCAGGTTTGTATACTCTGGCGGCGGCACTCATTTGGGGCGTCAACACGTTGTTTTTGCTCGACGCCGGACTCGATATCTTCGGCGTTTTTGTTGCCAACGGAGCGTATACGGCCGGGATGGTCATCTTCGAGATCCCCACGGGCGTGCTGGCGGACACACGCGGACGTCGCGTGTCCTTCTTGTTGAGTGTCGTCATCTTGAGCATGACGACGGTGGCGTATGTCGCGGCGGCACGAATGGGAGGCGGGCTGGGCAGCTTCGTGATCGTCTCCGTTTTCATGGGTCTTGGTTTCACGTTCTACTCGGGGGCTGTCGAGGCATGGTTGGTCGATGCGTTGAAGGCGGCAGACTACGGCGGTCAACTCGATCACGTATTCGCCCGCGGCGCGATGGTAACCGGTTCAGCGATGCTGGTGGGCACGGTTACCGGCGGTTTGTTGGGAAGCATCGATCTGGCGGTTCCGTACCTAGTTCGTGCAGGGATGCTCGTCGCGGTATTCGGCGTTGCGTTCGTGGTGATGCACGATCTGGGGTTTACGGCGCGCGCTCTGCGGTGGTCGGACATTCCCCGCGAGATGCGAGCGGTGGCGCGCGAAAGCATGACGTACGGTTGGAATCGACGGCCGGTGCGGCTCTTGATGCTTTGCTCCGCCGTGCAGATGGGGTTTCTTACGTGGGGCTTCTACGCGTGGCAGCCGTATCTGCTGGAACTGTTGGGACGGGACGTGGTGTGGGTAGCCGGTATCGTGGCGGCGCTGATAGCCGCGTCCACCATAGCTGGTAATGCGTTGACCTATTGGTTGACACGGTTTTGTGGGCATCGGTCGACACTGTTGCTGTGGTCTGCCGGTGTCCAGACCGTGGCGGCGGTGGGTGTTGGGCTCGTGGGATCTTTTTGGGCTGCCGTGGCGTTGCTGCTCGTCGTCACCGGGGCGATGGGTGTCGCCGGGCCGGTGAAGCAGGCTTTCCTGCATCAAATGGTGCCGTCCGCGCAAAGGGCGTCGGTCCTTTCGTTTCACTCGCTCGTCGCTAGCGCCGGCGGCGTCGGCGCGCAGGGGAGCCTTGGGTATCTCGCACGGGTGCGATCGATAGCCGATGGATATGTGGTCGGGGGACTCTTCACACTGCTGGCGATTCCCGTGCTCGTGCTTTTGCGCCGGCGCCACGAAGATGCAGACCGCATCGTCGGTGACCGGGCCGGCCAGCGGGCGGCGTGCGCCGCGCAGGGGCTGCCGGAAGTCACGCAGGTCGATACGACTACGCACCGGGCAGTGGGTACTTGACCTAAAGCAGAAAAGGGGAAGGAGGGCGACACGATGACCTCACCTGAACAGTTCGACGCGATCGTCATCGGGACAGGTCAGGGTGGTAAGCCGCTCGCCGCCGCGTTGGCCAAGGCCGGTTGGAAGACCGCCATTCTCGAGCGTGCGGATTTGGTTGGTGGCACATGCGTCACCGTGGGTTGTACACCGACCAAAACCATGGTTGGAATCGCGCGGGTCGCACATCTTGCGCGCCGTGCGGCAGATTACGGTGTAAACGTTGGATCGGTAGTCGTAGATCAACAAGTGGTGCGAAGGCGCAAACGGGACATTGTCGACATGTTCAGCAGCGGAAGCCGCCGTGGCATGGAGAAACTCGAGCACAACACCCTCATCATGGGAGAGGGACGGTTCACAGGACCGCGAGAACTCGAAGTCACGATGAATGACGGCAGTGGTACCCGCCACATCGAGGCCGAGAAGATTTTCATCAATGCCGGCGCGCGACCTAGGGTCCCTCCAATACCCGGACTTCAGGACGTCTCATCTCTCGACTCGACCAGCATCATGGAGTTGGATCAGGTGCCGCGCCATCTGGTCGTGCTCGGTGGCGGCTATGTGGGACTCGAGTTCGGACAGATGTTTCGCCGGTTCGGGAGTGATGTGACGATTGTTAATGTTGGGAATCGTCTTGTGAGTCGTGAGGATCCAGACGTCGCTGAGAAGATCGCAGAGATCCTCCGCGAGGATGGGATCGACATCCGATTGAGCACCAACATTGAAAGGATCGACGGTGACGCGCGGAGCATTCAGGTCGGCGTGCGGGGTCCCGCAGGCGAAGAGACGATTGAAGGATCGCATCTTCTCGTTGCTACGGGCCGTGTGCCCAACACCGACACGCTGAATCTCGAGGTGGCCGGTGTCGCGGTAGATGAACGCGGCTTCATCACGGTCAACGAGCGGTTGGAGACAAACGTCGCCGGAATCTGGGCGCTTGGCGATATCACCGGCGGACCGGCGTTTACCCATATCGCCTATGACGATTTTCGGGTTCTGCGTGACAACCTGTTGCACGAAGGCCAGGCCACCACCGTCGGGCGTCTGGTTCCCTATTGTGTGTTCATCGACCCCGAATTGGGCAGGGTCGGTGTGAGCGAGGAACAGGCGAAAGCGCGCGGTTTGAACTATCAAGTTGTCAGCATGCCGATGACCCACGTCGCTCGGGCACTCGAAGTGGACGAAACAAGAGGGTTCATGAAGGCCGTGATCGATGCCGACTCGAAGCAGATACTCGGCTGTGCGATCTTGGGGATCGCCGGCGGCGAGATCATGTCGCAGCTCCAGATCGCCATGATGGGCAACGTGCCGGCCACCGAGCTGCGCGACGCTATCTTTGCCCATCCGTGCCTGTCCGAGGCGTTTAATAATCTGTTTGCGGGAATTTAGCGGACGGAAGGACGGAAAGGTGGAAATCCTGTATGGTACAGCGAAGGGACGAGGGCACGCCTGTTGAGCGTCAACGGCACTCCCTGAAGCCGGGTGTGTATGCTGAACGACACCATACCCGTTTAGGAGCAAGTTCCATGAAGTCACGCTCGTTTTCCGTCTTCCTTCCGGCCCTGGCTCTCGCGGTCGCGACCGCGGCGCCGCTTGTGGCGCAGGATGTCGATCTTGCATCTCACCTGCCGACCGACACCTCGGTAACGACCGGAGTGTTCGACAACGGGTTACGGTACTACATCCGAGCCAACACCCGCCCTGAGGAGCGGGCGGAGCTGCGACTCGTGGTCAATGCGGGGTCGATTCTCGAGGACGACGACCAATTAGGGCTGGCGCATTTCGTCGAACACATGGCCTTTAACGGCACTCGCAATTATCCCAAGCAGGAACTAGTGGAGTATCTGGAACGCATCGGTATGCGCTTCGGGCCCGACATCAACGCGTACACGACCTTTGACGAAACGGTGTACATGTTGACCGTCCCGACTGACACGGTGGAGGTGTTCGAGCAGGCGTTCCAGATACTCGAGGATTGGGCGCATCAGGTCAGCTTCGACGACAGCGAAATCGACCTCGAGCGAGGTGTGGTCATCGAAGAGTGGCGTCTTGGACGGGGAGCCGCAGCCCGGATGCGCGACAAGCAGTTTCCGGTGCTGTTCAAAGATTCCCGCTACGCGGAGCGTCTTCCCATCGGTGACCCGGAAGTACTCGGCCAATTCTTCTACGCGACGCTCAAGCGTTTCTATGGTGATTGGTATCGTCCGGACTTGATGGCGGTAATTGCGGTTGGGGATTTTGACGTTGCTCAGGTCGAAAATTTGATCCGACGCCACTTCGCCGACATTCCCGGCGCGACTAATCCGCGACCCCGTGTGGCGTACGGCGTTCCGGACCACGAGGAGACACTCGTTACGATTGCCACGGACGCCGAGGCGACCAGCTCCGATGTCTCGGTGTATTTCAAGCAATCGTTGCGAAGCCAGCAGACAGTTGGTGCGTACCGTCGAGGCATCGTGGAAACCCTGTACAACAGTATGTTGAACACGAGATTTTTCGAGATCACGCAAGAACCGGACGCTCCGTTCCTGGGTGCGGGCTCCGGTCAAGGGCGCTTGGTGCGATCGGGCGAGGTATACTTTCTTGGCGCAGGGGTCCGCGACGGCGGAGCGCTGGAGGGACTCGAAGGGATTCTCACAGAAGCGGCCCGGGTGGCGCGCTTCGGGTTCGCGGAATCCGAACTGAGCCGCGCTCGCGCGAATCTGCTCCGTGGTATGGAGCTGGCCTACGCCGAACGGGAAAAAACGCCTTCAGCGCGCTATGCCGCCGAGTATGTGCGCGCGTTCCTAGAAGACGAGCCAATCCCCGGAATCGCATTCGAGTACAGCCTGCATCAGCAATTCGCACCGAGTGTGATGGTTGACGAGGTCAATCGGTTGGCACAAGAATGGCTGGTAGATCGCAATCGCGTCATTCTGGTGACGGCACCAGATAAGGCGGACGTAACCGTTCCCAGTGCTGCGGAACTGCTGGCGGTGTTCGATGCCGTCGACCGCAAAGAGATCGCACCATACGAGGATGTTGTGGCGGACGCGCCGCTCCTCGCGGTGTTGCCAACACCCTCGGCCATTGTCAGCGAAGAACATGTCGAAGAGATCGGCGTTACCGAGTGGCGGTTGGCCAACGGCGTTCGCATCTTGCTCAAACCGACGGATTATCAAGATGATCAAGTTGTATTTCGCGCGACGAGTCCCGGTGGCCATTCACTCGTCGACAATAGCGACTTCTTGGCCGCGGCCACCGCGACAACCGTGGTCGGTCAGGGCGGGCTCGGCGAGCTGTCGCTGATCGACCTGCAGAAAGTGCTGGCCGGCAAGGCGGTTCGGGTCACACCGTTTATTTCGCAGTCGAGCGAGGGCATGTCGGGTAGCGCTTCGCCCAAAGATCTGCTGACGATGTTCCAGCTTATATATCTCCGGTTTACTGCTCCGCGGATGGACGAATCGGCGTTTGTCGCGTTCGAACAGCGGGCACGCGCGAGCCTCGAGAACGCCGGTGCGAACCCCCGGGCGGTGTTTCAGGACACAGTGGCGGTGACGATGTCTCAGCACCATTACCGGACTCGTCCACTCACCGTCGAGCTTCTCTCGGAGTTGGATCTCGGAACCTCTTTCGATGTGTACCGCGACCGGTTTGCCGACGCCAGTGATTTTTCATTCGTCTTCGTCGGCAATGTCGATATCGACAGCATGAGAGCGCCGATCGAGACCTACTTGGGTGGATTGCCGTCCCTCCATCGGGACGAGACGTGGCGGGATCCCGGCATCAACCCACCGACGGGGGTGATCCGGAAGACGGTGCGCCGCGGGGTGGAACCGCAAAGCCAAACGCAAATCATCTTCACGGGCGAGGTACAGTACACGCGAGACAACCGGTACGCCATGCAGTCGATGACGCAGGTGTTGCAAACATGGTTGCGGAAAACGTTGCGTGAGGAGTTGGGCGGAACATATAACGTCAGCGTCAGCGGGAGCATCTCGCGATTTCCCAAAGAACGCTACCGTATCACCATCGCGTTCGGCTCGGCGCCCGAGCGGGCGGACGAATTGGCGGCTACGGTCTTCCACCACATCGACAGTCTCAGAACGACGGGCCCCACGCTCGATGACATCGTCAAGGTCCAAGAAAGTCAACGCCGCGCCCGAGAGACGAACCTCAGAAGAAACCAATATTGGCTAGGGCAGTTGATCGGGCACGTCACCGACGGAACCGACCCCCGCCAGATACTTCGGGGATCGGAGCTCGTCGACGGGCTCGACCCCGAAACGGTACGGAGTGCCGCGTTTCGTTTCTTCGACCTGGAGAACTATGTGCATGCGGTGTTGTTGCCGGAAAACAGATGATATGTGGGGTGTGCAGCATCGAATATCCAATATCCAATATCCGATATCCAATATTGAAGATGGAGCTTTGGATATTGGATATTCAATATTGGATATTCGGTATTGAGGTCGGGAGGCGTCATGAACAAGCCAATCATTGTGGGAATCGCCGGGGGGACCGCCTCCGGTAAGACGACGGTGGTGCAGCGCGTGGTCGATGCGTTGGGCGAGGACCGTGTGACGGTGATCCAGCACGACTCGTATTACCGCGACCGCAGCTCCGTT
>JAPULP010000268.1 GCA_027294815.1 Gemmatimonadota bacterium
TCGGAGGCCGCACGCGACCTCTACGCTCTCATGCGACCTGTCCTCGCCTGCTCTGCCATTGCTGTCGTTTCGTTGGCGCCGATGTTGAAGGGCTGCGGGACCGGCCTCGAAGACCTGCCCGCCCCGCCGGATGCGGAGCTGCAAGCAAGCATCGTAGCCGCTCGGTACCTCGCGGGCGGATACGAGGATGCCATCGACAGTACGCGTAACCAACCGTACGTGATCTATCACTGGCGCTACACCCAGGGAGTAACACTCTGGGCATTGCTGCTGCTGCACGAACGGCTCGGCAACCCGACATACCTCGAGCAGGTGCGTGCGTCGCTCGAGAGCTGGGACGCGCAGGGACGCATCCGCATCCATGGCGGAAGCGACCCCATCGATTACATCGGGTCGGTGGCCCACGCGATCGTTGAGTATTCTCAGCGCAGCGAAGACGGCAGATTCCTTGACGGGGCTCTGGAAGCGGCGCGGTTCTTTCACGAGGACGTCGATCGCACGCCGGACGGACTGATCGCGCACCACAGCGCGCCCGAGCGTGGCCGCATCTGGCTCGATGCCCTGTTTATGGTCACACCCTTGATGGCCAAAGCCGGCGCGATCCTGGGCGACGAATCCTACTACGACGACGTGCTGGCCCAGTTCCAGGGCTTTACCGCCCGCCTGCGGGACCCCGACGTCGGGTTGTATCACCAGGGTTGGGGTTGGCACGGACCACAGGCGTCGCCGGGCTACTGGGGTCGCACCAATGGCTGGGCCGCCCTGGCTATGACGGAGGTGCTTGACACCATTCCGAGCGGATACCCCGGCCGCGATGATCTACTCGCGTTGTACCAGGGCTTTGTGGAAGCCATCGTCGCCCACCAGGGCCTTGGCGGCATGTGGCATCAGCTCCTCAACCGGCCGGACAGTTACGAGGAAACGTCGGCGACCGCGATGTTCATCTACTCCCTCTCCCAAGGTGTTCAGCGGGGTTGGCTTGACCAGCCGTATCGCGACGCCATTCACCGCGGCCACGCCGGCCTTTCGCGTCTGATCTCACTGGGCGGTAACATCGACAACATCAGTCCTGGGTCGTCCACGAAGTCCTCGGAGGAGGGCTATCTCGACAAGACACCCCAGCGCAACGACGACCACGGCATTGGGCCGGTGATGCTTGCGCTCTATGGCGTGATGTCGCTACAGGATGCCGGAGAGTAACGTCCGTGCTCGGTTTCCGTGGGGACGCGCCCCACCCGCAGTGGACGACGGCTGCCCGGCTCGCTCGCTCCTGGGGGGCGGTGACCTCTATCTGTGACCTAGTCACGGCATAAAGGATGATGCGATCCGACTTGCTCTAGAAATCGTGTCGTGCGTTTGTACAACGGTGGCCGGGTGCGGCCTGCCATTGGCCGTGACTTTCGAGCGAGTTTGGGTGCGACATACGATCGACGACACGTCGCGCGGTGCGGATGGTGTACGGCTTGCCGACGTGAACGGCGACGGGTGGCCGGATATCGCGACGGCGTGGGAAGAAGGTGGCCAAGTGCATGTGGCCGTACATCCCGGACCGGCCGCAGTGAGGGGCCGCTGGCCGACCGTCACGGTTGGGCAGGTCGGATCGCCGGAGGACGCGGTCCTCGTGGACCTTGACGAAGACGGCGCGGTCGACGTCGTCAGCAGTTCGGAAGGGCGCGCACGGACGGTGTGGATTCACTGGGCGCCCCGCGATGAGGCGAAGCGCCTGAGTCCGCTGGCATGGGAGACCCAGGCGATCGGAGCGTCGGTAGAGGCTCATCAGTGGATGTTCTCGCTGCCGATGCAGGTGGACGGTGAGAACGGCGTGGATCTGATCGCGGGAGCCAAAGGCGAGGATGCGCAGATCGGGTGGTTTCGCGCGCCGAATGATCCGCGTGACACGCACACTTGGCAATGGTTTCCGATCGATCGGGCGGGGTGGATCATGTCGCTCGCCGCGATGGACGTCGATCGCGACGGCGATCTCGACGTGATCGTGTCGGACCGCAAGGGTGAGCGGAGATCCGTTCGTTGGTTGGAAAACCCGGGGCCCGGTCCGGCTCAACGCTTTCCGTGGTCGTCTCATCTCATGGGAGCTGCCGACAAAGAGGTAATGTTCCTGGCCGTGCACGATCTGGACGGTGATGGGTGGGAAGACGTTGTGGTGGCCACCAGCGGACGGGAACTTGTTTATCTACGACGGAGCGGTCCGGAGCCGGATCGCTGGGAGCCGTATCCGATCGAGCTGCCCGAGTCGGCGGGCACGGCCAAGGCGGTGGCGGTCGGTGACATCGATCTCGATGGCCGACTCGACATCGTGGTTTCCTGCGAGAACGCGGGCGACAAGTTGGGCGTCATGTGGTTGTCATACCGAAACGCGGTGACCGACCGACGGTGGACCGCGCACGACATCAGTGGGCTTGAGGGGGCGAAATTCGACTTGGTCGTCCTTCGTGATCTGGACGCCGACGGCGATCTCGACGTGATCACGTGCGAAGAACAGGAGAACCTTGGCGTCATCTGGTACGAGAATGTTTCGTTTCGGTGAGTCCGTCCACCCAACCGCTTGATCGGCGGCTGCACGTTACTCTCCCTTCCCCGCCGCCCCACGGCTTCGAGGCGGCGCGGGAGACGGGCTACCTTGCTCCCGTGAAAGCTGCCTGGAAGGCGACAAGGTCCGCGAGGCCGACATTACCA
>JAPULP010000269.1 GCA_027294815.1 Gemmatimonadota bacterium
AGTCTGGGTCACCCCATGCCTGCTGCCAAAAGATCTCGTCCATCGCGTCGGCAGCTTCGATCAAGATGGGGATCATTTGCCGCTCGTTGTCTGTCAGCGTGCTGAGATCCGCCGTCAACCGAAAAGTTGCGTACTGGCTCAAGCGCTCGGAGGAGTCGTCGGTGCAAGCGATAACGAGAGTGGCAAGGACAATTGCAAGGCAAGGTCGTGTGTGCATCGTGAGACCTCATTGTTGGGTATTAGGTTTTTGGTGTTGGGTGTTAGGTCGCGTGCCTCCAACACCTAAAACCTAACACCCAACACCTACAAAGGATTCTCCTCCAACCACTTCCCCAGCGCCCGAAACGCCCGACCGCGATGACTCACGCCGTCTTTTTCCTGTTGGGTCGCTTCACCGAACGTTTTTTGGAGATCGTCGGAGAAGAACAGCGGGTCGTAACCGAACCCACCCTTCCCCTTCGGTTCAGTGGCGATTCTGCCGTGGCAACTCCCCTCAAACACCTGGGGCACCGCACCTAACTGCTTGATGAAGACGGCAACGGATCGGTACCTGGCCCCGCGGCGGTCCGGCGTCGCGCCCGCGAGGCGCCGTAGCAGCTCGGTGTTGTTGGCTTCGTCTTCGTTTTGCCCGGGTGAAGCGAGAGCGAAGCGGCGGGAACGAACTCCCGGCGCGCCGCCGAGGGAGAGTACTTCGATACCCGAGTCATCCGCCACGGTGGGAAGTCGGGATTTCTTCTGGAAATACTCGGCCTTCTTGAGCGCGTTGGCTTCGAAGGTGCTCTCTGTTTCGAGGTTCACTTCTACGGATGACTCGTAGATCCCGATGTCGTCGGGAAAGACGATCTCGGTCGGGAGGTGGCCCAGCAACCCCCGGATCTCTCGTTTTTTACCGATGTTGCGCGTGGCCACCAACAACTTGGGGAGATTCACCTCAGTGCTTTCCGCTGCTCGGCAAACAACGAGGCGATACCTCCCGTGGCGAGATCGAGGAGGCTGTCGAGCTGGGAGCGATCGAAGGTGTCGTTCTCACCAGTGCCTTGCACCTCGACAAAGCGATCGGGCTCGACTTGTACGATGTTCGCATCCACATCGGCGGTCTTGTCCTCGGCGTAACAGAGATCCAACATCTCTTCACCGTTCACGACACCGACCGACACCGCAGCCACCAGCCGGTCGAACGGGTTGGCCGTGTCGAATTTTTGCTCCATCCAGGCGCAGGCGTCGGCGAGCGCAACCGCTCCGCCGGTGATGGCTGCTGTCCGCGTCCCGCCGTCGGCCTGAAGCACATCGCAGTCCACCCGAATGGTGCGTTCCCCGAACGCGAACGTCTTCATCGCCGCTCGCAGGCTGCGGCCGATCAGGCGTTGGATTTCGGACGTGCGCCCGCCCGGGCCGTTTCGCTCGCGTCTCGTGCGTTCCGTCGTGGCGCGCGGCAACATGGCGTACTCCGCGGTCACCCAACCCAAGCCACTCCCACGACGCCAAGGCGGCGGGTGATTTTCGACGGTTGCGGTGCACACGACCAGGGTACCACCCATACGTACGAGGCACGATCCCTCGGCGTAGGGATTCGTTCCCCGCTCGAGCGTGACGGGGCGAAGCGCGTCATTGGCACGCCCATCTTGTCGTTTCACCAACAGACCTCCCGGAGAATACGCGGCGTCATCCGACGGGCGGATCGGTGGTCTTCCACCGATTGAAACACATTTTGACCAACGGCGGAGCGGCCAGCGTCGTGCCGATCACCATCAAGATAATCGCGCTGAACAACGCCTCGGTGAGCACACCGGCTGCGAGGCCGATATTGGCGAAAATGAGCCCCACCTCGCCGCGCGGCATCATGCCAAAGCCCACCAACGGGCGATTGAACTTTCGCCACGGGACCGCCCATCCGGCGACCACCTTCCCCACCACGGCGATGAGGAATAGCACACCACCGACCACCAAGACCTGGTGCGTACCGGGATCGAAAACGTTCAGCAAGCGGACGTCGAATTGTGCGCCAATGCTCAGGAAGAAAATCGGCGTAAAGATGTCTGCTACGGGTTTGATTTGCGCCTCGATCGTATCGAACTGGTTTGTGCGTGAGAGGATGATCCCTCCCGCGAACGCACCGACGATCATGGCCGAGCCCATTTTTTCCGCCAAGGCCGCGATGAGGAGGGCAAACGCAAACGCCGCCACGAGCAGCACGCCGCGCACCCGCATCCGGTCGATAATGCCAAATATATGCGGCGCCACAACGAATCCCACAGCGACCGCAACTACCAAGAACCCCACGGCACCGGCAAATGCCACTCCGACATCGAACACCGATACGGCCACACCCGTTGCGAGGGTGGCGACGATCCCCAACAACACCAGCCCGAGGATGTCGTCGAGCACGGCGGCACCGATGATGAGCTTCGCCTCCAGCGACGACATCACCCGCATGTCACTCAGCACCCGCGCGGTGATCCCAACCGAAGTTGCCGTAAGGGTTGCGCCAACGAAAAGGGCGGTCGTGAAAGTGGACGTGATGTTCAGCTCCGCTGGGACCAGCGGCGACATCCAATACAACGCGCCCAAGGTAAAGGGCACTATGGCACCGACGAGCGCAATGCTGCTCGCCCCGCGACCAACCCGGAACATCTGCTTGAGATCCGTCTGCAATCCAATCTCGAACAGCAAGATCAGGACACCGACTTCGGCGAAGAGCTTCACAATTTCGCTCAGCCCGTCGTCGGGATGCACGGGGATCACCCCGAGGACGCTTCCGCCCAGAATCACGCCCGCCACCAGTTCCCCAACGACGGCGGGCTGTCCAAGCCGCTCGAACGCTTCGCCGGAAATCTTGCCGGCGATCAGCATGATAGCGAGAACGAAAAGAAACCGGCCGACGTCCGTGTCACCCGCGGCGGCGGCGGCGGGCTGTGCCCATAGACGTTCGACCCCCAGCAGCAAGAGGAACGCTGCAGGCAGCACAAGCCGCGCCAGTTTCATCCGACTACATGCGCTCGCGGACTTCTGGCGCGAAACGTTGTAATCGCGTATAGAAAGGGAGGGTGATCGTCTCTTGCCAACTGGTGCTGATGATAATCTCGCGGGGCCGGCTGATGCGACGAATCTGCAGCCGGCGCGCTGCTGCCGGAAGACCCAAGTTATCGATCGTCTGTAACAGACGGCGCTGGATCGTGCCGTCATCGATACTCGGTGCGAATCGCGCCTGCGTTTGCATTTCGGTCTTCATCCGGTAGTAGCGAATGTACATCCCAGCGATTGGAAGACCGAAATAGACCACCGCCATCAACAAGAGAATGGAAAAGAGGCAGCCGGTGCGGGTCACTCCACGCGCGTTGAGAGCGCGGCGAGGCTTTACCATTGAGATTGCGCCCCGTCCACGAGGTCGGCCACCAGCGTCTCGAGTGCCAGGTCCCGTCCCTTCTTTTCATCCTCACCGGGTGGCTCGTATTCCCCCTCCACGCGCATTCCGCCACGTTGCCACAGCACGCGATCCTCCACCTGGTCGTAAATCTCGACCGAGATGGAAATCGTCACCAATCGGCGCGTGACGGAAACAGTGGTACCCTGATTTTGCTGACGGAACGACAACGGCTGGTCGGCTTCATACCGCGTGATGGAACCCCGCACGACAGCATCTGCTTGCTCCTCCGAGGCCACCCGCAGTCCCAGGCGGCTCTCCATCGCCAGCCGCACGGCGACGGCTACCTCCTGGGTCAACGCCACCTCCCCCGTTTGATTGTCGAACGGCAGGACCGCAACGGTGCGGATATGCGCGGGCAGTCCCCCTCCCGCAAAGCCGTACACGCATGCGCCTTGCGACAGCGAAAGGGCAAGAGCAACAACAATGGCGTTATTGCTTTTGCCAGATGGTCGAATCGAACGAAGCAAGTGTGTCAACCGATTGCACCGTAAACTCAAAGCGTGAAATGTTGTAAAAATCGATCTTCGATTGCGTAGCCAATCCCGTGATCGGATCCAGCTTCACGGTCGCTTGCGCCAATACCTGACCCTGGCGACGAATCTCGCCAAGAAGGCTCACCGCCGGCGACCCCCGCAACACGAAATCCAGCGTGTCTTGGGCCAAAATATACCGCCACGCTCGGAAATCGTCTCCGATCAGACTAAAGACCGGTGTGTTGTCCGGGGGCACTGGCGGCATCCCTCACGCCGTCCAGAATAGCGGCGCATAGGTGATCAGTCCCCCGAAGTCTTCCGACGTCATCCACAGGGCGGAATCACCCACGATGGCGGCGTTCCCGGACCGTCCGAACGGCCCTCGATAATCGAACCGAAGGGAGTCCGGTGGGACGATGCGTATCGACGCCCGGCCGGCGGCGGATCCTTGCTCGTTCCGGTAACGCCACGGTCGTATTTCGTACAAACGGGGCCGCGACGGGGTCATTTCCGCGACCCACCCAGCAACCAGATCCCACTCGGCCGGCACGAAGCCCTGAGGCGCCATCGAACC
>JAPULP010000027.1 GCA_027294815.1 Gemmatimonadota bacterium
CAACGCGGACCGCTTTGGTGGGCGGCGCATCATCGGAAACATCATCGATACTCAGATACCGAAGACGATGTTCATTCACCAAAGCAGCATGGGTTCTGGTGGGCGCACGTGGGTTGGTTCATGTCGCCGTCCAACTTTCCAACCGACCTGGACGCCGTCCCGGATCTGGCCAAGTATCCGGAGCTCCGCTTTCTCGACCGGTTCGACGCCGTCGTGCCAATCGCGTTGGCCGTCACGCTGGTGCTCGTCGGAGGGTGGCAACTCCTGATTTGGGGATTCTTCATCAGCACGGTGTCCGTCTATCACGGAACCTGTTTCATCAACTCACTTGCCCACATGTTGGGACGACGACGCTACGAGACCACCGATACGAGCAAGAACAGCCTCATTCTCGCCCTCATCACCTTGGGGGAAGGTTGGCACAACAACCACCATCGCTATCCCGGCGCCGCGCGCCAGGGATTCTTTTGGTGGGAGATCGACATCACCTATTATGGATTGGTCTTGCTGCAAAAGATCGGGATCATCTACGACCTGCGGCCGGTGCCGCGGCGCCTGCTCGAGCCCACCTAGCACCGTTCCCACTTCGCGAACTCGAACGGCCGTCTAATCGACCTTCGTGACTTCGCGAGCCGCGGGGCCCTTCTCCTCTTGGACGATCTCGAACTCCACCTTGTCGCCCTCGCGGAGGGAGGTACCCTCGGCGACCTGTGAGTGGTGCACGAAACAATCTTTGTCACCCTCATCCGGTTGGATGAAACCAAATCCCTTGGTCTCATTGAACCACTTCACCGTGCCTGTCGTACGCAACGCTTACTCCTTGTACGGTTCGCTGGTTGTTGTCCAAACACGTCGTGGCGTCTGCCGCTAGCTACCCAAAGCCTACTGATCGAACCATCGAGTGTCAATCAAAACTGGCTGCCGGCCCGCTCTTTGGTCGAGAGCCGTTCCGTAGGATCGAGACGCTCCTCGAGCTCCGCCATGCTGCCCTGCCAGATGGCGTTACGGCACGGTTTTCCGCCAGGTTCACACCGCAACACCTCCCCTGAAACTTTACCTAAACAGTTTACGTAAACAGTTTATGTAAACCATTTAGGTCAAAGGGATATCCAACCAACCATGACAAGCCACGAACGGAAGGCCGGCGCGGGAGCCCTGTACGGCACGTTGGAGGTGCTGATTCTCAACACGCTCAAGGCCCAGGGCATGCTCCACGGCCTGGAGATCGCCCGACGGATTCAGGAGCGCTCGCAGGACGTCCTTCAAGTGGAGGAGGGCGCCCTGTACCCCGCCCTCCACCGACTGGACCGGCGGGGGTTGGTTGAGGGTGAGTGGCAGATCTCCGAAAAGCGACGACGCGCCCGGTTCTATGAGATCACAGCGGCCGGGAAAAAAGCACTCAGGACCGAGTTGAAGAACTGGATTCAGCACACCGAGGCGGTCAGCAAGGTGTTGGGTCTTGGGGAAGCGAACCCATGACACCCCGAAAGGGCTGGCGGCCGATGCGTCGACCCCTTGGCGATCCGGGCGCGGACATCGAGACCGAGTTGCGGCTGCACCTCGAGGGCCGCGTGGAAGAGTTCCTCGCCGCAGGCATGACCGAGGCGGCTGCGCGCGCGAAAGCACACAAACAGTTCGGCGATCTCGATGCGATTGCCAAGAGATGCCGAGAGGAGAAGGAATCCACACGGCGAAACCGTTCGAGGAAAGGACCGGAGTTTGTGAATTCGATCTTGCAAGATGTCCGTTACGCCGTCCGCGCACTGATCAAGCGACCAGGCTACACCGCCGCAGTCTTGACAACCCTCGTGCTTGCCATCGGCGCGACGACCGCCGTGTTCAGCGTGGTCAACGGCGTGTTGCTTCACCCTCTCCCCCATCCCGATCCCCAGCAATTGGTCATGGTTTGGGAGGTAGACCAACGACCTGGCTTCTTCGACGACCACAATCGAGTGACCGTCGCCAACTACTCGGACTGGAAGGAACAGAACCGGGTATTCGAGAACATAGCAGCCTTTCAAACGTTTCCGATCACCTTTCGGGGTGACGGTGATCCCGAGCAGGTGCTGACCGGAATCGTCTCCGCTGACTTCTTCAAAACGCTCGGCGTCAACGCTGCCATCGGACGCGCTTTTCTTCCCGAAGAGGATCTTCCCGGCCAAAATGGCGTCGTCTTGCTGAGTCATGATTTCTGGCGCACGAGATTTGCCGGAGACTCGACAATTGTCGGTAAAGACGTGCGAATCGGCTCGGCCACCGCGTCCGTGGTGGGCGTCTTGCCGGTCGAATTCGATTTCCAAGACCAGAAGTTCGGGATGTGGATCCCGCTTCGGCTCACGGAATCCGCATTCCAGAACCGCCGTTCCCACACTACCCACGTCGTGGCCCGGATGAAATCGGACGTCACCCTCGACATGGCACAGCGCGATATGGACCGTGTGCTCGATGGTTTGCGAGAGACATACCCCCAGTTCCTCTCCGGATGGGGTGTCAACGTCACCTCATTGACCGACGAGGTCATTGGTGACATCCGCCCTGCCCTACTCGTGTTGCTGGGCGCCGTGGCCTTCGTGCTACTGATTGCTTCCGTGAACGTCGCCAACCTGATGCTCGCCCGTTCGTCCGGCGAACACCGCGAGGTGGCGGTTCGGACCGCCCTGGGCGCGGCGCGCAAGCGCTTGATGCAACAAAAGCTCACCGAAAGCCTGGTGCTCTCAATTACCGGTGGAGTCTTGGGCGTCCTGGTGGCTGGAGGCGCAACCAAAATGTTGCTCGCGGTGGCGCCCCAAACGCTTCCGCACGTCGAGCAAATCGGATTGGACATCCG
>JAPULP010000270.1 GCA_027294815.1 Gemmatimonadota bacterium
ATAGTCAGCCTGCGATTGCCACGCCACACAAGGAGCGAGACACCGATGGATGTGATAGTCCAAACACGGCCGCTCCGGACGGTCGGCCGGTAGGTCGTAGTGGCACGATCGGACGGTGAAGATGCGCCGAATCACGCGCAGCGTTCTTCGCAGCACGCCCACGTCGGTGTACGGCCCGAAATACAGCGCGCCTTCGATATCGAGACGTCGTACGACCAACACGCGTGGAAACGGCTCGCCCACGGTCACCGCAATCCGCGGATAGCTCTTATCATCGCGCAACTTGATGTTGAATTTCGGCTGATACTCCTTGATCAGATTGTTCTCGAGGAGCAAAGCCTGCGGCTCGTTCGGCGCCACGATGGTGTCCAAATCCTCGATCTGGCGCAGCAACAACCGGTGCTTCGGACTATCGCGATAATCGTTGGTGAAATAGTCGCGCACCCGCGTGCGCAGCCGCTTCGCCTTCCCCACATAGATCACCCTTCCCTGGGCGTTCTTCCAGAGATACACGCCGGGACTTTCCGGCAGCGCGGCGATCTTTCGGGCGATCTTCTCGGGAGGTTCTAGCATGCAAATCGGGTGCGATGGGGTTATGTACGACCGTTAATATCTCGCGGATTCCAGGGACAATTTCAACCGCTTCAAGTAAATCGCCACGGAAACACGAGATTAGGTGTCAGGTTTCAGGTCTCAGGACGTTAATCCCCTGACACCTGAAACCTAGAACCTGAAACCTCGTCTACCGTGGCTATCAACTAGAGCCATCTGGCGCGCGCAGCCGGAACACCTCCTGCGCATCGGGATGCTTGAGCAAGACCACCGTCGCGATGTACACCACCCCGAAGGTGCCCAGCACGACGACCGCGTCGACGAGAACCTGACCCGACGAGACTGCGCGCTCGACCACCAGCGCTGTGCCGGTGGCGACGAGCGAGGCTCCGAGCGTCATGACGATGGATCCCCGCTCGCGTCGGCCGACGATCGGGCCGGTCCGCCGTTCCAAGAACACATAATTGAGCAACAGGTTCACGTACGCCGCGATTGCAGACCCGAGGGCGATACCGGCGACGCCCAGGAATTGCATGAACGTCACCGCGAGTCCCGCGGCGAGCACCACGGTAACGGCCGCCACCCGTACAGGTGTGCGCGTGTCACCCAACGCATAGTGGCCCGACGTCAACAGCCGCACCGACGCTTGGGCCGGCAACCCGATGGCATACGCCGCCAACACACCGGTCACGACCTCGGTTTGCGTCACATCAAAGCTTCCGGTTTGGAAGAGCGCTCCGACGACGTGTGAACCCAGAGCCGCAAACACAAAAGCCGATGGAATGACGAAAAACGCGACCCGCCGCGCCCCATCCCCAAGACGATCCTTCGTCGCTTCGGCAGACGCCGTCGCGGCGTCTCGGCTCAGCTCCGGAAGCGCTGCGGCCGCCACGCTGATACCAAAGAGCGACACGGGCAGGATCGCGAGCAGCTGCGCATAGCCGAGAAAGGCCACACCTCCCGTGCCAGTGAAGGATCCCAATTGTGTGTCAATCAGGCTGGAGATCTGCCACACACCGGCCCCGAACACCACTGGAAACCACGTACGCAACACAGTCCCCACACCCGGCGCTCCGAGCTGGAGCGTCCAGCGAAGAGCACCGGCCACCCGAATGGCCGCGGGGAGTTGCACCAACACCTGAAGCACGCTACCGAGCAAGGCACCCCAGGCGAGGGCAGTAATCAGCTCGGTGCCCCGCCAACCGGCGAACCATGTTCCAAAGGCAAGGAGCGTTGCAATCTGTGCGATGTTCCACAACGTGGGTGCGGCGTACGACAGGAAGAACCGGCGATGTGTGTTCAATACGCCGAGACACCACGCCGAGAGGATCATCACGCCGGCCATCGGGAACAGGATTCGAACCAAACCGATGGTGAGGTCGCGGGTGGGGTCGTCGAAGCCAAGGGCGACCAGATCCGTGATGATCGGCGCGAGTACAGCACCAAGCGTTGCGCCAACGACGGCCACGATCACCAGAAGGGAGGCCACGACGCTCGACAGGCGCCGGGCCGCATCCTCCTCGTCACGCTCCAACATTGACGCGTACACCGGAATAAACGAGGCGGCCAGTGTACCCTCGCCAAGCAGATTCCTAATGATGTTGGGAATACGCAGCGCCGCGCGAAACGCATCGGCTTCGTGGCCACTACCGAAATAGTGAGCGAAGACTCTCTCTCGAACCAAACCGAGGATTCGTGTTAGAAAGATGCCGGCTGCAACCCTTCCAGCCGGACGTCCCCGGGCGCCAGCCTTCATTACGACCTGGGCATAGGCTCGAGACTCTTGGCCCAGACATCACAATGAGCCTGAGCTTGCTCGATAAAATCCGGTCCGTATTTCACGAGATATTGTAGGAGGTTGAACACGCGTTCCTGTGGACGACCAGTTGGAAAGATCGTATTCCTTGCGGTAGCCAGTTGCCGTACCAATACTTCGTTCCGTTGTTTCAAGCGCGATATCAGTTTTTTCTCGACGTGATCCAACCCGCTTTTCATTTGGTTGCGGGCATGCTCGATTGGTTTTTGGAGCGTTTGATCGATCTGCTTTCCACCGGCCACGAGCGTCAAGAACTCATCATCTACGACACTCCGCAACCGCTCGAGCGCACCAACTGCATCGGACGGCATGGCATCTTGGACCAGCCGGGCCTCCAGTTGCCCCTCCGGCGCCGTCAGATCTTCGGGGGTGAGATCGTATCGATCGAGGGTCTTACGGACACGCGCCTCGATGATTCGCGCCGACCAACGCGCCACGAACCTTTGAGGTGTGACACCGAGGGTATCGAAGACCGGAGCCGTTTGTGGGAAATAGGCCAACTCACCGGGTCCGGCAACATACGCCAACGTCGGGAGGAGCGCGGCTTCGAGCACCGGCCGCAACAGCACATTTGCCGACAGTCGCTCGGGATCGCTCGCGGCAAGATCCCGCAGCGCCTCGAGTGTCCATTTTTCATCCGACCGCCTCGTGACAAAATCGCGGCCGTCGATGATCAGCCGATCCCGTCCCAAGTCACCGTCCACCATCACCAGGGTGTTACCGGCTTGGGTCGAAACCACCACGGATCGTCCAGCCGTCTCCAACTCCTCCGCGCGAATGCGGAGGCGTTCATCCAACGCCGCCGCCTCTTCCAACGCCTTGATCATCCACTGCGCCGATGCTGCTTTGGCGGCCACGTGTGTGGGACGGAACACCACCAAACCGGCGGGGCCCAGCAGCTCGGCCAGCGCATCTCCAAACGCGGTTGCCATATCATTCCCCGCTCGGTAATGGCGAGTGATCCAGGCCATCGCCTCGGCGCGGAATTCGGTATCGGGTAGTAAGGCACCGGCACGTTCGATGAGAACGTCGATGTCCGAGTTCAATGCTTCCTGATGCAGTGGAGTGGATGGCGCGTCGGGTGCGCGCGGGGGAAGTTCCAGTCGCTCGGGTTCGTTCGACGTCGACAACAGCGTAATGTGGTTGGCTTCGGCAAAATCGTGGTCGTCACCCGCTACCCAAAACACCGGGACCACCGATCGACCGAGTGCCGACTCATACGCCCTTGCCAGCGCCACCGCCGAGAGAGCTTTGTACAGTGTAAACAGCGGGCCGGTGAAGAGACCCGGTTGCTGTCCGCTGGTCACGCACAAACCGGCCCCGTCGAACAGGCGATCGATGTTCGCGGCTCCGTTGCCCACGCCCACAAATGCCGGCCGCAACGCCGGGTCGAGACTGATACCGCGACCGGCGTTATCCGGCATTTCAAAGCCGTTACCGGGCTGAAGCGGCGTCGTCTGAAACTCTAGGGTCATGACCGTTGAGCCACGAGAATGGTTCGGGGCGTCTCGCCCGTCAACTCGTCCCCGGCATAACTGCCAAAACGCTCCACGACGTGCAGGCCAGCAGTCTCCATCATCGCAGTCAAATCGTCCGCGGAGAACAAGCGCACCCGCTCCAGAAAGGTTTCATCTTCATCAAGTATGTGCATTTCCTTCACCACGTACTTACCGTCATCGATCAAGCTGCGTTTGATGGCGACGCGCCGTGCGCCAACCACTTGTTCTTCCCGTGGCACGAGAGTGGATCGAACCGCTTCTGCATTGAGGTAATCCATGAACAACCTGCCACCCGGCCGGAGTACGGCCGCGATCGATCGGATCACTTGTAGGTGCTCCGCGTCCTCCGCAAAGTAACCAAAGCTCGTAAAGAGATTGACGACGAGGTCAAATGTTTCATCGCGTACTGGCAAGAATCTCATGTCACCGCGCACGAGCTTGTCTACGGGTGGATCACCGTGTCGTGCACGGGTCAACAACGGCAACGAAAGATCCAGACCCAGCACGTCGGCGCCGCGCTGAGCCAAACGAACCGCATGACGCCCCGGGCCGCACGCCAAATCCAATACACGCGCGCCGTCCAACTTGGCCACGCGATCGACAAGGGATACGGCACGTTCCGCATCGGCGTCATCGCGGTGCGGGTACAGTTGGAGGTACTCTTCCCCAAACCACCGCTCAAACCATTCTGTCACTCGCCGAACACCTCTGCCTCGAAAACGTTGATGGAAACGTTTGGATCTCGCCATGCCGCCGATGGAAGTCCGGCTTTGCGGCACGCCATCGACAGAAACTCGGTCGCATCGCAACCGAACTCTATTGCTACCTGTGGAAGCAACAACCCGACCTGGTGCCCGCGACGAACGATGATGCCGTGGCGGCCAATGACAATACTGTCGGGATCAACTTCAACTGGTGTGGAGAGGCGTGAAATCTCGACCTGCAAATCTGGAACCTCTTCGGGACTGACGGGAGGAAACCGCGGGTCTTGCGTCGCGGCATCGCGCGTCAGCTGTCGCACGACCTCCCCTAAGGCGCGGTTGGCGTGGGTCTGTCCCAAACACCCCCGCAACACTTCTCCGCATCGCAGCGTGACAAAAACCGCTGCCGGTTCGTCCAAAGCGCCGCCTCTCGGCGGCTTCCCGGGTTCGCGGCCCTCGGCAACTGCTATGAGGGTTTCGCGAGCATGCGCGAGCAACCGCTTACGGACGGACGGGAGAAGTGGCTCAATCACCTTTATGGTACGGTTCGCCTTTGAGGATGGTATTGCCACGGTAAATCTGCTCCAAGAGCACGAGCCTCGCCAACTCGTGGGGCAGCGTGAGGTCCGAGAGCCTGATGGCATCGTCGCACCGGTCCTGCACCGCATCGCCCAACCCGTACGCACCGCCAATCAGGAATGCCAGATCTTGTGGGTCTTGTCTCCACTGATCGAGCGCCGCCGCGAACGCACGACTATCGAGCTGGCGGCCAGAGCGAGAGAGTGCAACCAACCGAGCGTTTGATGGGGTCGCGCGCAGTATGGCCTTCGCCTCTTCACGAAGCACAACAGTTCTGCTCTTCGAACCGCGAGCGCCGTCGGGAACCTCGCGCATCCGCAGTTTGATATAGCGGTGGGCCCTCTCAAGATAATCTTCACACGCAGCGCGGAGGCTGGGATTGCGCACCCGTCCCACGGCAACCACATGAAACATCATCAAGCATACATCCCGTGAATGCGGTGCACGGCGGCTACACGTTCGACCGCCAACATGTAGGCCGCCATCCTCATCAGGCCCCCAAGTCATCGGCCCCGACGACCACGGCGTCCAGGGCCATCTCAAGTTCTGTCTGGCCAACCTCCCAGTCCACGTCCAACGACGCGACCAAGGGTTCGGGAGCGTCTCCGGGCCACATCGCCCGCAGTTTCACCGCATCTTTTTCGGTGACTACAACGTAATCAACCCGGCGGCCCGCTTGCACCATGCGGTCCATATCCTTATCGGTAAACTCGTGGTGATCCTCCAGGGGCAACAGCCGCACCCGGGCGCCGAACTCGCTGCATTGGCTCGCGAAAGTATAGGGATCCGCGATACCCGCTGCCGCCAGCACCCGCGACCCGTTCAACGACTCCACCGGCACGCCGTCACCGCTGAGCAACTCCGTGAAACCGGTAACCCCGAGACGGGCGATGGCCACGGGGCGGTTCCGCGAAATCCTCGCCACCCGGTCCGCCATCCGCTCAGCCGAACGCAGGTCGGCGCGCTTTCTTGTCACGACGATCAAATCGGCTCGACGAAGCGCCTTGATCCCCTCGCGCCACGGTCCCGCCGGAAGGGTCCAGCGCACGGCGCGGCCGGATTCGGTGCTCACCAATGCGATGTTCAGATCGCGCACGATGTCCAATCGCTGAAAAGCGTCGTCAAGCACGATAACCTGCGCTCCGTTGCCGGCCGCTTCCCTCGCGCCCGCCACCCGATCGGGATTCTCGATCACGATGGCCGATTCGCACAGCCGGCGGTGAACCTTGGCCTCGTCACCACCGTACCCTCGAAGAACAATGCCTGGCTGAAAACCTTGATCGGCGAAGTACCTCGCAATCCAATTGCAAATCGGAGTCTTGCCCGACCCACCCACCGTCAGGTTTCCAACGGCCACCACCGGAAGAGGTACGTCGGCTTGACGGAGCAAACCAATCCGATACGCACGTGTTCGCATCGCCATCCCAATCCGGTACAAGATCGACGGGGGCAACAGGGAGAATCGCGCAAGCCTGGCCGAGATCGAGCGGTCGCTCCACAACCAGATGGGTGTCAGCATCGGGCGGCCTCGCTCACGGCGTCGAGTCGGCGCTCCAGTAGGCGAGCGGCCTCGGTCCGTGCAACATCCTTCGACAAGCGAAGGGGTGCACCGTAAACGACGTGAAGGCGCGCGAACGGTTTTGGAATGCTGAAGCCGTCCCACGAGCGAAGCTTCCAGGCAGAAGACGCCCAAGCCGCAACGGGGACGATAGAAGCCTCGGCGATCTGTATGGCCGCAACCACTCCCGGTTTTACGACGCCCGCAGGACCACGAGGACCATCGGGTGTCACGGCGATCTCTCCCCCCGCTCGCAAGACACGCAACATTCGCCGAAACGCGCCGAAGCCCCCGCGGGTCGAGGAGCCACGAATCAAATCGTACCCCCAACCCCGGGCGGCACGGGCGAGGTATCCACCGTCGTCGTGGGCACTCACGACCAGGGAGGTGGAATCTCCACGGTGGTACCATACAAGCGGTAACAGATGACGGTGCCACAAGGCAAAAGCGAACGGCCGACCGTGGCGACGCAAACCATGCAAGTGCTCGGTCCCGTAAACTCGGACGCGCCAGGTGAGCCCCAAGAGTGACACGACCCAACGCGCAACCGTCCCTCCCAGACGGTTTCTCATGCGAGTAATTCCGAAGCTATATCGGCTACCCGTTCTGAGGCACCGGGCGTACCGAGCTGCTCGCGCACCTCAGCAAACCCGATACGCTGTTCAACCGCATCAGCGCTCGCGGTGTCGAGCAGCGGCAAAACGCCGCGTGCTAGCGATTGGGCTGTCGACGCCTCCTGGACATACTCTGGAGAGATCTGCCGGCCGCCTACGATGTTCACCAATCCGATGTACTGGCATCGAACAACACGCTTTGCAATCGCATATGAAACAGGATCGGTCTTGTAGCAAATGACCATGGGCGTTCCGGCGAGGGCGGCTTCCAGTGTGCTCGTTCCCGACTTGCAGATCACTGCGTCGCTGGCGGCCATGACGGTGCTCGAATCCGACGGGTGGAGGTGAAACGACTCGCTGCCGGCATACGTCAATCCCGGAAGCGTGGCAACCACAATTTCGATCTCAGGCACGGCCGCCTTGACCAAGACCGCAGCTTCTCGCAGAACCGGCCACAAACGGCCGACTTCGGTCGGCCTGCTCCCCGGAAACAAACCCAAAACCGGCGTCGATCGAGCAATCTCCAAGCGACCACGAGCCTCTCCGCATGCGGGCCGTGCCTGATCCAACAAGGGATGGCCGACAAACGTCGCTCGGATACCACGCCGGGAGAAAAACGGTACCTCGAAAGGCAAAATCACGGCAAGGTGCGTCACGACTTCCCTGAGACGGGCGACCCGCCTTTCACCCCATGCCCAAAGCTGTGGCGCGATGTAGTACAACACCGGCACCCGACATCGCGCTGCCGCGCCGGCGACGCGTAGGTGGAATCCCGGGTAATCGACCAGCAACGCCAGGTCGGCCCGGCCCTGAGCAAACGTCCGCCGCATTCCGGACAGGAGACGCACGTGTGCGGGGAGCGCCGCAAGGACCTGGGTGAATCCCATAGTCGTGACGGATTCCATGCGAGCGTCGAGCCGGGCGCCCGCCGCGGCCATCATCGAGCCGCCCATGCCGAAGAATCGATATTCCCGCGACCGGTCCAACAGCGCGGATATGACGCGCGCCGTGTGGATATCACCGGAGCGTTCACCGGCAGAGACCAAGACGCGCGTATGAGAGGTCACACCATTACCCCGCGTTCAGTAGCGTCGAGGAAATCGAGCAATTGTACGACTTCGGGAATGTGGCCGCTCTCGTCCCGTACCCGCACGATGGATTCTGATCGTGGCGTCGACGAGTTGAACAACATCCGGTAGGCGCGTTGGATGGCCATGCGCAGGTCCGCATCAAAACCCGCCCGCCGCAACCCGACGGCATTGATGCCGTACAACCGAATGGGGCTGCCAGCGGTCCGTGCGAACGGTGGGACATCCTGCGACACCCTCGACCCACCTCCAACGAACGCATACGCCCCAATTCTAACGAACTGGTGCACCGGGGTCAGCCCACCGATCAGGGCGTGATCTCCGATTTGCACGTGACCCGCGAGCTGGACCGAATTCGACAGAATCACTCCCTCTCCGATTCGGCAGTCGTGAGCGACGTGCGCGTAGCTCATCAGGTAGCAGCGCGGACCAATGACGGTAACACCGGAGGCCGCCGTCCCTCGGTTAACCGTTACGTATTCACGAATATGCGTGTCGTCGCCGATCACCAATTCGGTGTCTTCGCCGGCGTATTTCAAATCCTGAGGATCGGTTCCCAGCACCGCACCAACCCCCACGGTGCACCCCGCCCCAACCGTAGTTGGTCCATACACCGTCGCTCTCGTGCCGATCGTAGTGCCCGCACCGACCCGCACGCGGGGGCCGATGATGGCGAAGGGCTCGACAACGACGTCGAGGTCGAGCTCCGCCGAGGCATCCACCAGCGCAGTAGGATGAACACGCGCCGTCACAGACAGATCATCCGCGTCATCACAAACAAATCATCCGCGTCATCGCGAATCGATCATCCGTATCGTCATGATAGTCACCTGTTGGCTATGCCCAACCTACCGCCGGGTACGGGCGGGGACGGGTGTTACCGCCTTTCGTATCATCGATCGACTATCCCTGCCATCATTTCCGCCTCCGATACTTTCTTGCCGTCTACAAACGCCTCGCCCCGCATCCTGCAGCGCTTGCCTTTGAATTCCAGCAACTCGACCTCAAGCCGTAACTGGTCGCCGGGCACCACCGGACGCCTGAACTTCACTTTGTCGATGGTCATGAAATAGACCACCTTGTCCTGCGGATTCTCCACCGTGTCCATCATCAACATGCCGCCGGTCTGCGCCATGGCCTCGATGATAAGCACGCCCGGCATGATGGGATGGCCGGGAAAGTGGCCCTGGAAAAACGGCTCGTTGATGGTCACGTTCTTGATCCCGACAATACGCTTGCCCGGCTCGCAGTCGATAATGCGATCCACGAGCAACATCGGGTACCGGTGTGGAAGGACCTCGAGAATCTTCGTGATATCCCATTCCATACGGCGTTCTCACTTTCCGCTCGAGCAGTGATCGTATAGGGCACGGGCAAACGCGACGTTGCCCCGATGGCTCGGCCTGCTGGCGACTACGGTACAATCAATACGCCCACCCGCGAGAGCCAGGTCGCCGAGCAGGTCGAGCGCCTTGTGTCGAACGAATTCGTCGGCCCAACGCAGTTCTCCCCCCCCGTTGACGATCCCGGTTTCCGATAGCACGACGGCGCAACCGAGATGCCCCCCCTTAATTAGCCCTCTAGCCCGGAGTGCTTCAATCTCGCTCGCAAACCCAAACGTGCGAGCACCGGCCAGCTCGGTGGCAAAGACTTCGGGCGACATGGCGAACGACGCCATTTGCGCACCAATGAGCGGATGATCCCACTCGACGCGAACCGTGAGGCTCCTCGGACCGGGCCTTGCCACGTACTCGGCGTCGCCATCCTGCACCGTCAACGTCGCCGACACCGAGAGCGTCGGGGCTTCTCCTTCTACCACCACGATGCCCGCAGATTTCAGCGTCGAGACGAATGGCTCCGCGCTTCCATCCAAGATCGGGACTTCCGGTCCGTCGAGATCGACCCACAGATCGTCGATCTCGAGGCCAGCCACCGCAGCCATTACGTGCTCCACCGTTTCGATGGTGGCGTCGCCTGCCCCCAATACGGTCCGCCGCTCGGTGGTACAAACGGACCTCACGTGGGCTGGGATCTCCGGCTGTCGCGGCATGTCGACTCGGCGGAACCAGATACCGCTTCCCGCAGCCGCCGGTCGAAAGGTAAGGCCTGCGTCGCGTCCGGTATGAAGACCCACGCCACGCAGCGTCGCCGATGACTCGATCGACCGTCTATCCCGATTGCTCATCGCGCCGGGCGAGATCTTCCAACCTCTTGGTGAGAGGTGTGAGCCGCTTCAACGCCGCGGCGTTGCGGAGAACTTCCCGATGGTTCCGGGCGGGATACCCCGATACGGTCGCGCCGGCGGCGATGTCGCCGATGACGCCGCTTTGCGCCGCCACGCGCGCTCCGGCTCCAACCGTCACATGGTCGGCGAGGCCCGCCTGGCCGGCGAGGATCGCGTCATCGTTCACGGCAGTGCTTCCTGCAATGCCGACTTGCGCCATGATGAGACAGTTCCGACCGATTCTGACATTGTGCGCGATCTGTACGAGATTATCGATCTTGGTACCAGTACCGACCACGGTGTCATCGAGCGCACCGCGGTCGATGGTCGTGTTCGAGCCTATCTCCACGTCGTCTTCAATCACGCAACCGCCAATGTGCAGGATGGGTTCGTGTCCGGACTCACTCCGAGCATACCCGAAACCGGCGGTTCCCACCCGCGCGCCGGGATGGAGGACGACACGATCTCCGAGCTTCGCACCGGATTCCACGAC
Source organism: Gemmatimonadota bacterium (assembly GCA_027294815.1). GTDB lineage: Bacteria > Gemmatimonadota > Gemmatimonadetes > Gemmatimonadales > GWC2-71-9 > B3T1B10. Next base: position 11,125 of record JAPULP010000270.1, read on the forward strand.
GGCATGCGACCAGATGCGGCATTCTGATCCAATACAAACGCCGTCACCAATCACTACGTGGTCGGACACCACGCAGTTCTCCCCCAACCGAACCTCTTTTCCGATCACGGCGCCGCTTCCCACGGCGATGCGACCCTCCCATGTCGTACCCGCCCCAACGATAGCGCCGGGATGCACGCCCCAAGAAGGACAGGGCGGGCCCTGGATGGCGGACAAAACCCGTGAGAGCGCGATGTGCGGCGAGCTGACCACAATCCGGGTCGTGGGACCTTCGGGCTCGGATTGGAAGGCCGGAGCCACCAGCACAACGCCGGCGTGCGAGCGACGAAACGCGGACAGGTACCTGGCTGTGGACAGAAATGAGAGATCTCCGGGGCCCGCGTTTTCGAGCGTTGCCACTCCGGCGATGGGCGTCGCGCGAGTGCCGAAGAGAATACCGCCGGCGAGGTCAGATACCTCACCGGCGGTCAAACGAGACGACAATTGCACGAGCGCCTAGTTCTGGGACTGCTGCAACCTCTGCACGACAATTTGTGTGAGGTCCAACGACGGATCGACGGCAGCAATCCCCGGCATGCTGGCAGCGTCGAAAATGATGCCGAGATTTCGCTCGGCGCGAAGACCTTCGATGACCGCCTGGACGCGTAGCTCCAACGGCTCCACCAGCTCGCGTTCCCGTTCCGCCTGGCGATTCTGCAAATCCTGCACCCGCTGGTCTATCCTCGTCTGGAGCTGCTGTATTTCGGTTTGCTTTTCCTGTCTGGCGGTGGGCGTCAGCACGACCTCGGTACGCTGATACTCCTCGAGCAGCGAATCGCGCCTCTCAGCCATCGCCTCGAGATCATCGCTGGCCGGCTTGAACTCGGCCTCGAACGTGGCCAGGGCTTCCTGATATCCAGGGGTCTGCGTCATGATGATCTGCAAGTTTACTATGCCGATCCCCCGCGCAGCCTGTTGCCCTGTTGCCGCGACGGGCACCACTAGAAGGACGGCCAATGCAAGGGGTGCCCATCGGGCTATCAATCGATCCATGGTCTGTCGCCTTACTCTCAAACGGAATGAATACTAGAAAAAATTGCCTAGCTTGAAGTGGAACTGCCAGCCGGGATTCGGATTCCCCACAAGATCGGTGCGGTCGAATCCATACGCATAATCGAGTCCGATCGGCCCCAGGGGGGAGACCAGGTTCAAACCGATGCCGGCTCCACGCATGAGACGGGTCGGATTGAACTCTCCCGGGCTGCCCCACACATTTCCGGCGTCCACAAACGTATTGACGTACAGGGCCTGGCTCAACCGCAGTCCGATCTCGCCGGTAAACGCCGCGTACGACCCCCCGAACGCGTTCACGCCGCTCGCCCGCGATCCGCTGGCCGTGGGATCGAAGCCGTTGTGCGTGATCGAAAACTCGTCGTAGCCGCGAAGCGGAATCCCGAACTGGATACCACCCATCGAAAAGAGTTGGCGGAAGTGTGGACCCGCGTCTCCCCACACGAACCCCGTCTTGGCCGCAAAGCCCAAGAGGAATTGCATGCCGCCGAGCCCGGGCTGGAACACGGCCTGGCTGAGCGGCGCGTACCACCGGCCTTCGAACGTGGCGCGCCGGAAATCACCACTGCCTCCCAACGGACCCCCGTTTTGCGAAAGGTCGAACTTATGCAACGTGCCACCCGTCGCAAACGGCAACCCGACACGCGTATCACGAACGACAGACACGCTCGCGCTCGAGAGGATACAGTTCGTGCAACTGAATACCGGTAGCAGCGTTGGCGAGTCGAAGTCACTCTGCTCGAGCAGATACGAGCCCAACACTCGCGTAAACCGTGATCCAAAGAGCGGCATACCAACCTGGAAGCTTCCACCCCTCGTGGTGATCCGGCCCAGATCGGCAATCGTGAAACGCTGTCTCGTGTTGTGCAATCGCAGGCTGCCGGAAATGAGGCTTCCCCTGATCGCCGGATCGGTGTATGTGATGTTGAAATCACTCAAGTTGCTGCCGAACTGCACCTGGAAGTTGATACGCTTGGCCTTGCCGAACAGGTTCGGCTCCTCGAGTCCGATGAATCCACCCACACCGGTACCCTGCCCCACCGATGCACCAAAGTTGATGTTCCCAGTGCGGCGCTCCGTGACCTCGAAGATGACGTCGATGTCTCCCTGCTGATTGGCAGGCTCGGTGCGCGGGGACGGGAGCGGCTGCTCGAAAAAGCCGAGATTCGAAATGCTTTGATACGACTGGATGAACATACTGCGACGGAACACATCGCCCGGCACCATGTAGATTGCCCGGCGGATCACGTCTTCGTGCGTGATCGTGTTGCCGACGATCCGCACCCGATTCACGATCGCCGGAGGACCTTCGGTGATTTGCCAGCGCAGATCGACGACGCGCGATCCATCGGCCGCCGTGCGAGGCGTCATCACGTCCCGCACCTGCGCGCGAATGTAGCCGTTGTCGAAGTAGAGGTTTGTCACCTCTTCGGTGGCGAGCGCCCACTGCTCCATGTCGAAGGCGCGGTCGTCGTTTCCGCCTCCGCCAAACCCGAGGAAGCCGCCGCCACCTTGACCTTCGCCGAAGGGATAGAACCCCTCGAGCTGCTCGATCGTAAACTCTCTGTTCCCAATGATCTCGAACATGCCGACGCTGTGCTGCTCTCCCTCGTCCACCGCTAATATCAGCGTTCCCTTACCCGTCCCCTCGTTCACGACCAGCGTGTCACGCAACACCTGGAAATCGATGTAGCCGCGGGACGCGTAGAACGCCGGAAGCCGTTCGCGCACGTCACGCAACAGTTCCTGCTCGTCGTACTCGCCCTTCTTGAACCAGAAAAACCCTTCCGGGCGCGTACTCATGTGGGACACGATCTCACTGGCCTCGAACGCTTGGTTGCCCTCGATGATCACGCGGCTCACCGCGACTCGGCTCCCCTCGTTCACAGTGAGTGCGACTTCGACGCGACCGTCTTCCCGCGGAAGCACGGCGGCCTCGACCACGGTCTGGTAGTACCCTTCCTTCTTATACAGGGAATCGATGGCCGCTATGGCCGTGGTGACGTCTGCCGGATTGAACGCACGACCAGACTGGAGTCGCACCTTGCCGCGAACCGAGCGTTCTGGAAGCTTCGAAGTGCCTTCGACATCCCATCGCCAGAGGATCGGTCGCTCAACCACTTCGAACACCAGCACCTGGCGGCCGTCGATCGTCCCCTGGAACACCTTGACGTCTTCGTATGCCCCGGTGGCGAACAACGCCTCGATGGCACGCTGCACGTCGAGAAAGCCGACAGGCTGCCCCAGTGCCATGTTGATGCGGGTAACAACCGCGGCTCGACCCGTCCGGTCCAACCCGCGTACCGCGATGCTGTCAATTACCGTGGTCTGGTCACGCTCCTGCGCGGTTGCGTTCCCAGCAGCGACTCCGATAACGGCGGTTACGAGGAGTGTCCTACCGAGTCCAGCCATATGTCCGCCTACGCTTTTTTGCTTCCCGTCAACGCGTCGAAGATGAGCTTCTCCCCATCTTCGCTCACATCAACCTGAATTTCTTCTCCTGGTGAAAACTCACCCATCAATATCTTATCGGATAGCGGATCTTCGACGTAGCGCTGGATAGCGCGCCGCAACGGGCGGGCGCCAAACTTCTCGTCGTACCCGTGTTCGACCAAGAAATCCGTCGCCGCCCCGGTGCGCACGATGCTGAACCCTCCCTCGGCCACCCGCAATTGTACCTGTTTAAACATGATATTCACGATCAGCGAGATGTGGTCCCGTGTGAGCGGGTGGAACACAATGGTGTCGTCGACCCGGTTCAGGAACTCCGGGTTGAAAACGCGGCTGATTTCGTCTTTCACCTTTTCGGACATGCGCTCGAACGAGGTCTGTTCGTCCGCTTGCGCGAACCCCATGGCCTTGCCCTTGGTGATATCACGCGCGCCCACGTTGGACGTCATGATGATGACGGTGTTCTTGAAGTCGATGACACGACCGTAGTTGTCGGTCAGATGTCCCTCGTCCAACACCTGCAAGAGGATGTTGAAAACGTCAGGATGCGCCTTCTCGATTTCGTCAAGCAATACCACCGAGTATGGCTTGCGGCGAACGGCCTTTGTGAGCGTTCCGGAATCCTCGTACCCCACGTACCCCGGAGGCGCGCCGATCAACCGGCTCACGCTGAACTTCTCCATGTACTCTGACATGTCGACCCGGATGAGCGAACTCTCGTCGGCAAACAGGAACCGCGCCAACGCACGTGCCAACTCGGTCTTGCCCACTCCTGTCGGGCCGCTGAAGATGAAGCATCCGATGGGCCGGTTAGGATCTTTGAGACCAGCGCGCGAGCGACGAATCGCGCGTGAAATGGCTTCGATCGCTTGATCCTGCCCGACCACCACCTTGTGCATCTCCTCTTCCATCCGGAGCAGGCGTTTCGTTTCCGCCTCCTGCAACCGGGTCACCGGAATCCCTGTCCACCGCGATACGATGAATGCGACCTCGTCTTCGGATATCGTCGGCCGGTGCGTCTGACGCTCCCGCTCCCACTCCTC
>JAPULP010000271.1 GCA_027294815.1 Gemmatimonadota bacterium
CCGAGGCGGGGTCCCTGTCGACGGCCAGCACTCTGGCGCCCTCGCGAGCGAAAAGCAGTGCGCACGCGCGCCCGTTTCCCACGGTCGACCCCGGTGTCTGCCCTGCACCCATGACGATGGCAACCTTTCCTTCGAGTCGCATGATGTTCCCCATGACCAGATTGGAATCTCCGGCGATCATCCGGACGAATTGGCTCCACAACAAGCTTTTTTATCAGAGGCGGCACTTAGAGAAGCGATTCGTCGCGCAAAAACTCGTAGCTCTGGCGCACCGTCTCGTGCAGAGGCACGTGAGCGTAGCCCAGCTCTTTGCGGGCCCTCTCGTCGTCGACACGCGAATCGTGGGTGGCTATGGCGATGCCTTCGGGGGTGACGCGGGGCTCTTTGCCTGTGAGCGCGGAAATCGCCTGGTAAACACGCGCCGCCGCGCGCAGGACGACGGCCGGCGTGGCCCGTTTCGGGACTTTCTTCCCGGTGATCTCGCCGATGATCCGGACGAGCTCGACGAGGGTCGCTTGGGGCCCACCGAGCACGAACGCCTCGAAGTCGGCGTCGCGCTCCGCGGCCCGGAGGTGCGCCTTTGCGACCTCACGTCCGTTGCAGAAGCATCCCGAGCCGGAGGGAATTGCGGGTAATTTTTCCCGCGCCACCAGCCGGATTATCGTGGCCCAGTTGCCGCGGTCATACTTGCCCATGATATGGCCCGGACGCATGATGACGGCGGACAAGCCCCTCGAGGCGGCCTCGCGCACCAAGTCGTCCGCGAGGCTCTTGGTTCGCAGATAGTTGACCCACGAATCGCGCCCGAGGAGTGGGGAGTCTTCGTTGAAGGGACCATCACCGAGCCCGAATACCACGCTCGAAGAGGTGTGCACGAAGCGTTTCACTCCCTTCCCCAAGGCCACGTTCACCATGTTCCGCGTCCCGTCGACGTTGTCCAGCGTCTGCATGGCGTTGTTCGGAGCCCAGACACTGGTATTGGCGGCCACGTGAAAGACGACGTCCACATCGTCTTCCATCGCAGCTGCGAGCGCTGCCTCGTCGGTGACGGTTCCAACCACGCGCTTGGCGTCGAATCGTCCGAGGAATCGCAGATCGCTCGTCGGCCGATGAAGCGCGGTCACTTCGTAGCCCGCCGAGGACAGCTCCTCGATTAAATTCAAACCCAGAAAGCCGGTGGCTCCCGTCACGAACGCCTTTTTCTTTGATGACATCGGTGCACCCTTGCGTCATCACGACGTCATGGCAATCGATCCCCGCAGTTGCAGAATCTTCTTGCCCTCTTCCTCCAGCTCGAACATCCTGCCGAGACTCGCTCGGGCGCGATCTGCGATGTCCGGGTGGATCTCGACATATTGCTCCGGCGTCGGATCTTTGAGCGCCTTCAACACGTCGGCGAGTTGGATCTCTTTCATGTAAGGGCAAAGAATACAGGTTCCGACGATCTCCTTGCCCGGAAACTCGGCTTTGAATCGATCGGTCAACCCGCATTCGGTCAACATCATGAATGTCTTCGCGTCTGGATCACGCACGTAGTTCAGCATCCCCGATGTGCCTCCAGCGTAATCCACCAGGGCGACCACTCCCGGGGTACATTCGGGTGGGCCAGAATCTTCACCCCGGGAAATTGTTCACGAATGGCGTGGACGCTGTCCGGGTTGAAGCCTTCGTGCACGATACAGGTGCCTTGCCAGGTAATGATTTTCTTGGAAGTCATGTTGCGCAGGTTCTGGCCCATCAACTGATCAGGAATGAAGAGGATCTCTTCCTGGGGCATCGCTTCGACGACTTCTACGACGTTTGACGAGGTACAGCAGGTATCGCTCTCTGCCTTCACGGCGGCATAGGTATTTACATAACAGACGACCCCGGCATGGGGATGTTTCTTGCGCAGAGCGCGCACTTGCTCGGCAGTAATGGAATCTGCCAAAGAACAAGCTGCCACCCGGGGAACCAAGACCTCTTTGTCGGGATTCAACAGCTTCGCGGTCTCGCCCATGAAATAGACCGAGCAAAAAATGATCGTTTTGGCGGGATGCTCTGTCGCCATGCGACTCAAGCTATACGAGTCACCGATATAATCGCCAACTCCGTACATGATATCGGGAGTTTGATAGGAATGAGCCAGAATTACGGCTTGGTGCTCTTTCTTGAGTCGATTGATCTCCAACGTGGTAGGTGCAATAAATTCGCAGTCCTGCATCTCCCAACCGAGCTTGTGAAGCTTCCCGTGGAGACGTCGAGCTTCCGCTTTCAATTCGGCTGATGACATCTGCATCGGCGGGATCTCCATCGTCTAACGGATCGCAATCTTTTCGCTCACCGCAGCGCCAATCGACTCTCTTATTTGTTCCGTACATTAATCTAACAACCGCCGGATCCGGTTTTCCTTGCGCGATGTCAAGAAAGCGCCGACACGCTACTTCCCGGAACCTTTCCCGACGGCCCGATCCCCATCATGTAGCACTGTCAGGGTCGCTCGCCGGCCACGCGGATGTTGGCGCCGGCGACGAAGGAGGCCCGGTCCGAGAGCAGTCAGAGCACGGCCTCGGCGATTTCCGCCGCCTCACCTACCCGGCCCATGGGAATAATGGACGGGCCCCGTTCGAGGCTGCCGGTGCCGGCATGTCGGTCCGGGTGAGCCCCGGGCTGACCCCGTTGACGCGAATGCCCTCCCCTGCAACCTCATGGGAAAGCCCGATGGTTAAACTGTTGACGGCGCCCTTGGACAAGGCATATTGGACGCCGTCGCCCGCACCACCGATGTGCGCGGCGCCGGACGAGATGTTGACGATGGCGCCACCGGTACCCCCGTGGCGGGTCGACATGCGTCGCACCGCTTCCTGAGAGCAGGCCACGAGACCGATTACGTTGACGGCGAGCACTTCTTCCAAGGCGTCCAGTTCCAGAGCATCCACCCGGCCACGCGGACCGTGGATTCCGGCGTTGTTGACCAGTGCGGTCACGGGGCCGAATCGCTCATCGACGGTCTCGAAAAGGCGCCGTACCGCATCGCGGTCTGCGACATCGGCTTGCACCGCAAGGGCCTCGCCGCCCGCGCTCACAATGTCCGCTGCCACGCCCTCGGCCGCGTCCCGACCCGCGCGATAATTCACGCAAACACGATACTCGTTTGCGCCCAGCAACTTAGCGACGGCCGCGCCAATGCCTCTGCTGGCGCCCGTGACGATGGCGACTCCGGCCATGCTGTTTCTCCTGCCCGTTCTCTCGGTGGAAACGACTCTGACCAATTTTCCTTAGTCAGTCGTTCAGGTAGTTGAGGGCGAGTCCCGGTCGCGGCCACTCCGTCGCCACCAGTCGTCCACCCATGGAGAGCGTGATGTAGGCGGTGCGAAGCTCCGGGCCCCCGAAGCAGATGTTCGTCGTGTACAGATCGGGCATCGGCACGTGCTCGACAGAAGCACCGTCGGGGGAAGCCACCGTGATGCCGCCATGAATGAGGGTGGCGACGCACACGTTCCCCCCGGCATCGACGGCAAGGCTGTCGAAGCGCTGATAACCACCGGGCCCCGTCACCAGACGTCCACCGTGAGGAGAGGGCCAGGGATCCTTGTGGATCTCCCCCGGAGCCGTCACTGGGAACTCCCAGAGTCGAGAGGGCTCGGTCTCGGCCACGTAGAGTCTGGTACCGTCCGGTGAGAGGCCGATGCCGTTGGGCGTGACCATGGGGTAGACGACCTCGCGACAACTGCTGCCATCGGCCTTGGCATAGAAGACCCGACCGCGGTCCTGCTCGTTGACGCGAACTTTGCCGAGATCGGTAAACCAGAATCCGCCATGGGCATCGAAGACGATGTCGTTGGGGCCCTTGAGCGCGATGTGGCCGGCGTGCGTGTAGAGCACCTCTACGCCGCCGGTTTCCAGGTCGACCCGCTCGATGCGCCCACCGCTGTAGTCACTGGCCTGGAGTACCGGCCTCAGGCCCTGCTCGTCTTCGTGCCACTCGAAGCCACCGTTGTTGCACACGTAGCACTTGCCGTCGGGGCCTATGGCGGCACCGTTGGGACCTCCGCCGGTTTTCGCCACCACCTCCTTGTGGCCGTCTGCCTCGACGCGAGTCAACGTTCG
>JAPULP010000272.1 GCA_027294815.1 Gemmatimonadota bacterium
GCGCAGCGCGATGGCGACACGTGAGATGCGCCTGGTGTGATGTTTGGGGGTGTCCCCCGCCGATTCGAGCAATTCGTTGGTGGGACCACGCAATTGGCTCGAGTGCCAAGCGTAGGTGATCTCCGCCTCCCACTCCCGAACCCAGTCTGCCCGCTCGTGCGCGGGCACGAGGTAGCTCAAGGCGCGCAGCAGAAGCTTGCTCGTCGTCATTCGTGCCGCCCAGCCGTCGTTTCCGTCCGGCTGTCCGACCGTCCGACCGTCCGACCCATCCCCGTCACCCAACCCCTGCTTCGTCGACGTGTTCTCCGGCCCAGGCCGGCGCCGGGAATCGTTGAGTTGCGAGATGGAGCATGGGTTCCGCCGCCTCGGTCAATTCGTAGTACTTCCGTGGCGGGCGGTTCTCCGCCCGGGCAATGTTCACCGGCTCCCACTTGGAGCGCACGAGCCGTGCATCCTCGAAACGCCGGAGCAGGGGATACACGGTGCCGCTCCGGAGGCGCGTGGCGTCGATGATGTCGAAGCCGTGGCGGCAGCCTCGGTCGAGGGCGTAGAGCACCATCGCGGTGGCGTAGGTCATACGGAGGGGTTTGGCCATCGGGCACCTCGTGATTAAGCTATCTAAGTCTATATCGACATAGCTAGATTTACAAGAGGCAAAAGCAAAACCCCGGGCTTTTCAAGCCCGAGGTTTTGAGGGATTTCGGGGGGAAGGGGCGTGGAGTCGGTCTAGCGGCCCGCCACCTTGAGCGAATCACCAAAAGCCTTGCCCATGGTCTCGAGGCCCTCGGCCATGCCTTCCGCCATTCCCTTCATCGCGTCCCCCATCGCGTCGCCCATGGCCTGTCCCATCTTCTTGGCGAAATCGCCCATGGTGGTGCCAAACAGGCTCTTCATCATCTCGTCGGTGGTTTGATCGAGGTCTACCTTCCAGCCGTCGTCTTGCTGGACGAGCACCGTATTGAAAGCGAGTTCCATCTCTTGTTCGCCGGTGGACACGACGGTCGTTTCGACGGTCGCCCGATCGCCATCGATGGTGGTCTCGCCCAGCGAGAAGTCGTCTAAGGACGAACCGGATTTGGTTTCGTTAATAGACGCCGAGCCGCCCTCCGCCATGTAACTCTTGGCGAGTTCCATGTCGCCGTTTTTGCTGGCGGTCCAAAAGGCCGAAGCGATGGCGTGGGGGCCGTCACCGGTGCCGCAGGCCGTTCCGACGAGGGCTGCGGTGAGTAGGTACGTTAGGCGGAATTTCATGAGACCTCTCCACAATAGTCGTGAGTCCTTTGCGTCCGTGCCAGAATCTGGCCTTGCGGACGAATGCAAGCTGTGACGCAGATTCCCGTACAGGGGATCCGACCGTAGTATTGGCTGCGGGTTGTAGTAGGCAGTAGGTAGTAGGCAGTGGGCAGGAGTAGACGCTTCACTACCCACTGCCCACTAACAAAGAGGGGGGTCGGTTTGAGGCTAGCGATCATTCTAGCGATTGGGTTGTCCCTGTTCGGATGTGCTCGGGGAGATCGATTCGAGATTCTGGCGGTGCTGGATGTGGGATTGAACCCGCATCAAATCACGTTCACCACCGATGGCGCTACGGCGTATGTCGCGGCCGCAGGTTCGGATCAGGTGACCGAGGTGGACGTGGGTGCGTTGCGAGTGGTGCGTCACATCCCGGTCGAGGACACGCCACTCGGTGTGGCGGTGTTGCCGGACAATGGCGGCTTGGCGGTGAGTCGCTTTGGAGCCGATGGCGTGGCGCGAGTGCGGCCTGGCGACGCCGAGCAGCTGGAGACCGGAGGCGGGCCATCCCTCCTCGTGCCTACGGTGAACCAACGGTACCTGGTGTCTGTCGAACAAGCCGACAAGATGTGGGTACTCGACGGCGCGAATTTCGAGCTGGAAACGTCCTTTGTCACGGGAGACCGTCCCTTTCCCCCCGCCGCGACGTCGGATGGGCGTCTTGCCTTCGTTCCCAACTACGATGACGGGACCGTCACCGTGATCGACCTATGGAATACACGCGTCGTCGACACGGTACGAGTTGGAGAGCGGCCTAGTGGCGGGGTGGTGTTCCCCGATGACATCGATTACGTGGTGGCGGTGCGGGGTGAGAACAAGGTGTTATTCATTAATACGGCGTCGCGGCGCGTGGTAGACTCTATTACCGATGGCATCGGTGATTCTCCGTTTTCCGTGGTGCTCGCGCCCAGCGGGCGCCTTGCGTTCGTGAACAACACGGCCAGTCACGACATATCGGTCATCGACGTGGCGTTGCGTGAGGTGATCGCCCGGATCCCAGTGGGCGAGCAGCCGATCGTGATGGCGGTCCATCCCTCGGGCGAGACCTTGTGGGTGTCGTCGGAGGGAAGTCACGAGCTAGCAGTCGTCGAGATTCCCGACGCCTGGCGTGCTGTGCCGCAGACACCCGTTAGCGACGAGCCCACCGAGGTGGCAGTTTTGGGGATGATCCATGGGCGGCATCCCACAAGTGAGTTGTGGGGACTCGACGAGGTCCGCGCGACCATTGAACGTTTCGGTCCCGATGGGGTTTGCGCAGAGATTCCTCCCGACCGGATGGACGCGGCGTGGAGCGATTTCCGCGACGACGGCATAATCGAGGAACCCCGCGTGCGTGTCTTTCCCGAATACAAAGATCTCATCTTCGCGATGGCGGAAGAGGTGGGATTCGAGATCGTTCCCTGCGCGGGTTGGACTACGGAGATGAACGATCTGCGAAGGACGCGCATTCGTCAGTTTCAGACGGATCCCCAGTTTGCCGAGGCGAACGCCGACTACCAACGCCGTATTGCGGAGGCCCGCGCGCGCGATCCCTGGAACCGCGGCGAGCTCGACGATCCTCACGTTATTCACTCGGATTTGTACGATGAGCGGATTGCTGCCGAATATTCGATCTACGATGAGGTTCTCAACGACTGGATTGGTCCCGGTGGTTGGACCAACATCAACGAGGCGCACATGCGTTGGGTTCACAAAGCTGTCGACGCGTACAGGGGCAAACGACTCTTGGTCACGTTCGGTGGCGCCCACAAGTATTGGATTCTCGACGCGCTTCGCGAACGTGACGACGTTGAGTTGATTGACGTACGACCCTTTCTTCCGCCGCAGCGATGAGCCGGGTGCTCGGTAAGATCGACAAGGAGGCGCTGGCCAAGTTTCCCCGCGGCGTGTTGAAACTCCCGCTGCCGGTGAGGATCTGGTTGGGTGTACTGCTTTTCGTCAACGCGGTCATGCCGCTGTTTTTTCTAGGGAACCGCGAGGCGCAAGTTACTCTGCTGATCTTTGTGCTCTCCGTCGGGTTTATGATGGCGTTGACGCATGTGGTGGGCTTCAACCGGCTCCTGGGTGTGGGCCACATCTTGTGGATCCCGTTGCTGTTGTACCTCTGGAGTCGCATGGGAGGTCATCCGGCGGTGGAACCGTACGGTGCGTGGATCCGCATCGTCATGTTGCTCAATGCGGCAGCGTTGGTGGTGGATGGTTGGGATGTTGTGAGATACGTCAGGGGGGACAGAGCGGAGATTGTCGACGTGTGAGAAGTGAGAAGTGAGAAGTGAGAGGTGAGAAGTCCGCCCCTCACACCCCTCGGGGTGGGGGGAGGTGGCCCTCTCACGTCTCACCTCTCACTTCTCACTCTCGTCGCCCATCTTCTTCAGAAGTGCGGGAACCTCCCCGATCCCAGCGGCTCTGGAAAAGCTGTACCGGCTGGCAACGTCGTCCGGTACCGCTTCGTGCCTCCAGGTACTCTCGTAAGGCACGTGGATGGCGTGGGCGCCGAGGTCCACGACCGGTAGAATGTCCGATCGCAGGGAATCTCCCACCATTACAAAACCGCTCGGGTCTATCCCGCGTCGCCTAATGATCGCTTCATACGTGGCGCGATCCTTTTTACTCACGACCTCGACATGGGAAAACAAGTCTCCCAGGCCGGAGCGCGCGATCTTGGATTCCTGGTCGAAGAGATCTCCTTTGGTGACGAGCATGAGCGGGTAGTCGACGGCTAGTTTTTTCACCGTCTCCTCGGCGTCCTCCAGCAGCCGAATCGGTGCGCTCACCATTTCCTTGGC
>JAPULP010000273.1 GCA_027294815.1 Gemmatimonadota bacterium
ACCATCCCTTCGGGCGGTATCATGCCGAGGTACGCCTCGAGGGACGCGAACTCGTGAAACTGACTTGTCTCGAGGCTGTCACTCACCAACACAACGGAGGTGTCCAACGCGAGGCACGCTTGGCGGGCCGCCTGGGTCGCAACCAGAGAAAGGCCGCTCCAGTTGGCAACGTCAAACCAGGTCCAGTTCACGCCATCCGCCGCGACGCCAAAACCTTCCGGCGTTGGGGCACCAAGGGCCGAGGGCAGGGGCTCCAGGAAGACGCCGCTCGTGATGTTTGGAACGACGCCCGATGGAGTTTTTGTCTTGTCTTTAGTCTTTGTAAGCCGACTGAGGTCTCCGCAAACGGCACCCCAGGCTATGGGGAGCCGGAAAGCGATAGAATCCGATTCGGCGGCGACCATGGCCCCTCGAGGGAGGTCTTCGATTTCGGCGCCTATGAAATCCGTCACGGCTCGAACCTGCTCCAACTGATCCGCCCCACCACGCATACGGTCGACGGCACGCCCTTGACCAATGAGCAGGCCGAGAATCGATGCAACCAGCACCGACGTCACCGTTAACGCCACCATTAGTTCAACAAGGCTGAAGCCCGCTTTTTTCATCGATTATCCCTCGGCCTAGTAGAGCCGCGTGTGTCGCGAAGGGGTCATGGGCCGCAGGACCATCATCTGGCTCGCCGCTGCCAGCGCGTCGCAGGCGTGGAACTTCGTGCCCAGGTGGTTTTTTAGAGGATTGGGGGGAGCCTCCACGCGGTTGACGCAGCTACCGTCAGCCACCTCGGCGGGCGTACAATTTAGGCCCGTAATGAGAGCGCCCTTCGAGTGCAAATGGCCACTGATTATTCTTAATCTCTTTCCGGTCAGAATCATGCCGCGCCAATCCAGCTTCGCTTGCGCACCATTAAGCTCCAGTTCGCCATCCACGATGAGCATGCCACGACCCTTCGACAGTTTGGTGTTGATCGTAAGGTCGCCACGCACCAGCACCACCGGCCAACGGGTCTTCGGCATGCCGTCGAAATCGATGTTCCTGAACTGGGAGATGTCATCCGGTACGATGATCACGTCGTCGGCGCTGGCCCATGTCACTGGATTGACCATCAGGTCCCATGGAACTTGCATTTTGAGGCTGTCCATCAACTCCTCGTAGGAACTCGTCGATTGATCCAACTCCGCCATCATCTCGTCGTAGGTCGCGCCCTTCGGCGCCGGCTTGATGTGCAGCGTCGATGCGCCGGACAGGTCGGCCATGCCTTCGGGAACGATCAAGGGTGCTGAGTCGAGCACCACTCCGCATTTCTTTCCCTTCTTCTTGCTGTCGAGGTGGACGTGCTGGGCACCAGGCGCGGCGATTATTCCATTTGGAGCAGCAAACGGACCCCACAGCTGGATGGGCGGCCCAACCCGAGCCAGCGTACGCAGCTCGCGTTCGGCCGACGGGCGGACACCCCTAGCGTCGGAGACGCTCGCCGCGACCCGCAGAAGATACACGTCGCCCCGAAGAGATTCGAGGAGCTTGAGAGGGCGCACCGTTGTGAGGATGGCGCCGTAGGTGTACGCGCGACCCAGGAGGTCAGCCCCAACGAAATCATCCAGGTTGTCGGATTCAAGGTCATCCTCGAGATCCTCCTCGCCCACCTCCGCCGTGTCGATGTACGTCACCTCTAGCTCATTCGTGACACTTACGGCGACAAATGACGTGAGGTACTGCTCGAGGGTCCCCGCCGCCGCATACTGGGCGCGCGCCTCGTGCTCGAAGTTCTCGGTGATGAATTGGCTGCCTTGGGCGATATGATTGGCCGCGATCCCCATGAAGCTGAGGCCGACGATGGCCAGCAATGCCCAGATCAAGGCGACACCGCCCTCGCCGGACTGCTGTCGCTCCCGTTCCCTGGTCGGTTTCTTTTTCATACGGTCCTCCTCAGGAAAGCCGGGTATAAGCCATATACGGAGCCGTTGTTGGCGCAGTGGGGGCGGCTTAGAACCATTTAGATCTCCAAGTCATTGTTGTCGTTCGGTCCTAACCTAAGAGCAGGGGCTGTGCCGCAGATCGGTACGCATGCCAAGCAGCACGTAAGTACCGCTCCTGCAAATACTTATGACGTTGTCGGGAGTGTTTCGAGTGGATCGAGTCTTGCCATCGTGTTACCATTCGGTAACGCCTCTGGTAACGGGATTTGCTGTGGGTATCGGCTCGCTGGAGGGGAGCCGGAGTGGTACTGGTGCTACGTGATTCGAGCTACGAACTCGACGTTACCGGTGTTGTCCAATCGCACGACCGGCGAGGATTCGGAGCCGGCCCGGAGCGATAGAACGCTTCCCACAACCCGCTAATACACGGGCCGGAAAGCGGTGTGCGTGGCGCTACCAGGGCTCGCGTATGCTCCATATCTCCGCCGTGGGGAGGGTGGGTCGCATAATTGAGTTCACCCCCATTCGCTGATCGATCGGCACCGCACGCGCGAACGGTGGTGAAAAGGCACGGTTGAACCGGGTTTCGTTCAACACGTGCAGCTCGATCCCGAGATTCCGGTACTCGTGGACGAGAGGATCCCTGTCTCCGTTCCACATCATAATGAATCCCTGTTTCAGATCGATCACGTGCTGCGCTATGTATTCCCGCATCCACTGTCGTCTCGCGGCTATGCGAAGAGTTTCCTCCTTGAACATGTTCTCGAACGTGGGAGTTTGATCCCAGGTTTCGAGCAAAGCGAACGCGCTTGCGTTCTCGCTGTCCAACCTCGTATGAAACGGGA
>JAPULP010000274.1 GCA_027294815.1 Gemmatimonadota bacterium
AAGGGGCATTTTTTCACTTGTGTCCAAGACCGAGAACATTGAATGCACGTAGCGATATTCGGAGCGTCGGGGCAAACGGGCCTATTCCTGGTGGAGCGGGCCCTGGTACAAGAGCACCATGTCACGGCATTCGTCCGGACACCGGAGACCTTCCCGCTGCGACACGATCATCTCGACGTCGTGATCGGGGACGTCCGTTCACGGGAAAGCGTGGCGCAGGCGATCAAGGGCGCGGACGCGGTCATCTGCGCGGTGGGAGAGAGACTCAAGTCGTCCCGGGTTTCCTCGCAAGCGACCGAGAACATCATCGCCGGAATGAACAAACATAAGGTCCGTCGGCTCGTCGCAGTCACCGGGCTCGGCACAGGCGACAGCAAGAAGAAGGCTGGGTGGTTGGCGCGGCCTCTCATGCGGCTCTTCGTCAACCTCGACGATAAAGAGCGGCAAGAAGAGCTCATTCAAGGAAGCGATTTGGATTGGATTATCGTGCGTCCGTCGTTGTTGACGAACGACCCGCACACGGGCGCCTACCGCGTCGGGCCTGAGGTCACTCACGGCATTGGGGCCAAGCTTCCCCGGGCCGATCTCGCCGATTTCATGTTGGAGCAGTTGACGGACGACACCTACCTACGTCAGGCGACGGTCATTCGACAGTAACGGTGGCTCAACGCCCACCGTCGGTCATGGTGCCCGGTAGGGCACCGCGCTGATTGGCACCAGTTTTTCCCAACGATGGTGCGATTCGATTACCCGCCACGTTCCCGAACGGGATCGGGTGACGAGTGAGTGGGTTACGACGCCATCGCTCGTGTACTCGACACCACGCAGAAAGTCGCCCTGCGTGATACCTGTCGCCGCAAAGAAGATATCCTCTCCGATCACCAACTCGCGATGAGAAAGTTTGCGATTGAGATCGATCCCCTCTGCCTCGATGTGTTCCTTTTCCTTGTCGGACTGGGGAGCGAGACGCCCTTGAATCTCACCGCCGAGGCCGTGCATGGCGCACGCCGTGAGGATTCCTTCGGGCGTGCCCCCGATGCCGACCACCATGTCGATGCCCGTGCCGGGTAGCGCCGTCATCAGTGACGGCGCCACGTCGCCATCTGAAATCAGCCTGACACGGGCCCCCCTCTGGCGCGCCGCCTCGATTTTGTCCTCGTTTCGGGGCCGATCCAGTACCACGACCGTCAACTCCTCAACGCGTCCGTTCTTGGCCGCCGCCACCGCCTCGAGATTCTGGGTAACCGGTGCATCCAGGTCGATCTTCCCGGCCGCCTCGGGTCCCACGGCGATCTTGTCCATATAGAACGAAGGGCCGAAGGTTGCCATGGCACCGCGTGGCGCGAGCCCCACAATGGCGATGGAGTTCGGAAGGCCCTTCGCCAGGAGGTTGGTGCCTTCGACCGGATCGACGGCCACGTCGGTTTCGGGTCCCTTCCCGTCGCCTACAGCCTCACCGATGTACAACATCGGGGCGTGGTCTTTCTCCCCTTCGCCGATAACGATGACTCCGCTCATGTGCACCGTGGCGAGCAACACGCGCATGGCATCGACCGCCGCCTGGTCTCCGGCCTCCTTGTCACCCCGGCCCACCCAGCGGGCGGCGGCCAGGGCTGCGGCTTCGGTCGTTCTGAGCAGTTCCAGGCCGACGTTTCGATCGGGCTCTGTGGTCATCGTGATCCTGCTTTCACGGTTGCGTGCACGTCGTCAAGTTCCGCGGCTGCTCCCTCCGGTGGATCCGTCAGCAGACTGACTCCTAGGGTGGTGACGAAGCCGGCCGCGAAACCCGGAATCATTTCGTACAAATCGTAGAACCGTTCCTTGAACACGGTCGCCCAGACCACCGCGGTAAGGAACCCTACGATCATGCCGGCGATGGCGCCCTCGCGTGTCGTGCGTTTCCAGAACAGCGAACACAAGATCACCGGTGTGAACGCCGATGCTAGGCCGGACCAGGCAAAGAGCACAAACCAAAAGATCATCCTGGCCTCAACGATCGCGAAAGCGAAGGCTACAGCACCGATGATCACGGTTGTGAGCTTGGCGAACAACGAGAGTTGTATTTCTGAGAGATTCGGCTTGAAGATTTTCTGCACGATATCGCGAACGACGGCCGACGACGCGAGGATCAGCAACGAATCTACGGTCGACATGGACGCAGCCAGAACGATGACCAAAAAAATTCCAGTGAATATTGGAGGAAAGAGTTCCGCGCTCATCATGGGAAGAATGGTCTCCGGATCCGCTAGACCTGGAAACAGATGGCGGCCGGCAATTCCGGCGAAGACTGCACCGACGTCGAAGAAGATGATACAGATGACCGCAATGAGGCTTCCTGAGACGATCTCTTCGCGGTTCCGTGCAGACATGAACCTCGTCAGGAGTTGAGGCGCACCGAGAAAAGCAAATCCAATCCCCACAAACCCCACGGCGCTCACGACACCCGATACCGACCAGCCGAATTCTCCCATCGGCCTCAACAGGGCGGGGTTCTCCTCGAAGAGGCCGCCCATGACGGCACCCCAGCCCCCTGCGGCAATGAATCCGACGATCGGCAGGATCAGCAGGCCGAGGAACATGAGCACGCCCTGCAGCAGATCGCTGTACGCCACGGCCTTGAACCCGCCGACCGACGTGTAGAAGAGAATGACTACCGCCCCGATGATGACGCCCATGGCGTATCCGGTGGCGAGGAATGAGTCGAACACTTTTCCGATTGCGGTGAGTTGTGCAGCCGTGTACGCCGTCACCATGCTGAGGATGATTATCAGGCTGACAAAACGAAATATGTGCCGCGTGTCGCGAAACCGGGCTTCGAGGTAATCGGGGACCGTTATTGCCTCGTACCGGTCGGTGGCTTTCTTGAAGGGGAGGGCGACAAATACCCAACTCAGCGTGACACCGAGCACTTCACCGAGAACA